>NZ_JASCOP010000056.1:0-24724 GCF_029959395.1 Stenotrophomonas sp. PS02300 | reverse complement strand
CGGCAGGCCCCTGGCAAAGTAAAGGAGGAGGCCGTCGCCGAAGGGCGACCGCCGGGGGACATTTGCACAGGGGCCTGCCGGCCGCGACGTGGCCCTCAACCCTCGCGTTGAAGGTGATCGAAGAAAAAAAAACGCCGGGCAAGCCCGGCGTTTTTTCAACCCACGCAGGCAATCAACCCAGCAGGTGGGCGACGCCGGCGCGCTCTTCTTCCAGCTCGGCCAGGGTCTTGTCGATGTACTTCTGGCTGAAGTCGTCGACCGGCAGGTCCTTGACCAGGGTGTACTCACCGTTTTCGGTGGTCACCGCAAAGCCGAAGATCACGCCTTCCGGAATGCCGTAGGAACCGTCGGACGGCACGCCCATGGTGACCCACTTGCCGTTGCTGCCCAGCACCCAGTCGCGCACGTGGTCGATGGCGGCATTGGCGGCCGAGGCAGCCGAGGACGAACCACGGGCTTCGATGATCGCCGCGCCGCGCTTGCCCACGGTCGGGATGAAGGTGTTCGCGTTCCATTCCTGGTCGTTGATCGCGTCGGCAATCGACGCGCCATCGGCGGTGGCGAAACGGTAGTCCGGGTACATGGTCGGGCTGTGGTTGCCCCACACCACCAGCTTCTCCATGCCACCGACCGGCTTGCCCAGCTTGGACGACAGCTGGCTCAGCGCACGGTTGTGGTCCAGGCGCAGCATGGCGGTGAAGTTGCGCGGGTTCAGGTCCGGCGCCGACTTCATGGCGATGTAGGCATTGGTGTTGGCCGGGTTGCCGACCACGAGCACCTTCACGTTGCGGCTGGCCACCTTGTTCAGCGCCGCGCCCTGGGCGGTGAAGATCTTGGCGTTTTCCAGCAGCAGGTCCTTGCGCTCCATGCCCGGGCCGCGCGGACGCGCGCCGACCAGCAGGGCGATGTCGGCGTCCTTGAACGCCACTTCGGCGTCATCGGTGCCGACCATGCCGGCCAGCAGCGGGAACGCGCAGTCTTCCAGTTCCATCATCACGCCGCGCAGGGCGGCCTGGGCCTTGTCGACCGGCAGCTCGAGCAGCTGCAGGATGACCGGCTGGTCCTTGCCCAGCATTTCGCCGGAGGCGATGCGGAACAGCAGGGCGTAGCCGATCTGGCCGGCGGCGCCGGTCACGGCAACACGAACAGGTGCTTTCATGGGGATTTCCTCTGCTAAGAAGCTGTGTGGGAGTGGCCACCGGGCGGGGAGAGACCTGGCGGGGCGGCCGGAAATGCGCAACGGCCTCCCGCGAGGGAGGCCGTTGAAAGGGAATTACTTGGCCGGGATCAGCTTGTTCCACTCGGCCACGCGGTCGGCCTGGGCGGCCAGCACGGCGTCGGTGTCGCCTTCCAGGGTGATCGAATGGATCACGTCACCCTGCTTGACCGAATCCACGATGGCCTGGCCATCCAGCACCTGGCCGAACACGGTGTGCTTGCCGTCCAGCCAGTCGGTCTTGATGTGGGTGATGAAGAACTGGCTGCCGTTGGTGTTCGGGCCGGCATTGGCCATGGACAGCGAACCGACCTGGTGCTTCACGCCGTTCTTCTCGTCTTCGAACTTGTAGCCCGGGCCGCCGGTGCCCTGACCCTTGGGGCAACCGCCCTGGATCATGAAATCGGGGATCACGCGGTGGAAGATCAGGCCGTCATAGAAGCCGTTCTTGACCAGGTTCACGAAGTTGGCCACGGTCAGCGGCGCCTTGTCGGCGAACAGCTCGACCTTGATCGGGCCCTGGGTGGTGTCGAAAGTGGCGATGAGGGACATGAGGATCCTTGGATTACGGGGGTTGTCGTCAGCCCATAAGGATACACCGCGCACGCGACCGGGACCCGCCTGACCATGGTCGAACAGGCCCGGTAGCACCCGCCGTTGGCAGCCCCTCAGGATCCCGCAGACCCGGCCCGGGAGGTCGGTGCCTGAATAGGCCAAAGGTTATTTTCGCGTTTGGCCGGCAAAGCCGTATAATGATGGACTTCTTTTTCCAAATCCGGCGCCGACTGGCCCCCTTTCGCATGTCTATCGAAAATCTTCGCAACATCGCCATCGTCGCCCACGTCGACCACGGTAAGACCACCCTTGTGGACCAGCTGCTCAAGCAGTCCGGCACGCTGTCCGAGCGCACCGTGCTCGCCGAGCGCGTGATGGACAGCAATGACCAGGAAAAGGAGCGTGGCATCACGATCCTGGCCAAGAACACGGCCATCACATGGGAAGACAAGCGTACCGGCGTGAAGAACCGCATCAACATCGTCGACACCCCCGGACACGCCGACTTCGGCGGCGAAGTGGAGCGCGTGCTGTCGATGGTGGACACCGTGCTGATCCTGGTCGACGCCATGGACGGCCCGATGCCGCAGACCCGCTTCGTGACCCAGAAGGCCTTCGCGATGGGCTTCAAGCCGATCGTGGTGGTCAACAAGGTCGACCGCCCGGGCTCGCGTCCGGATTGGGTGATCGACCAGGTCTTCGACCTGTTCGACAAGCTCGGCGCCACCAATGAGCAGCTCGACTTCCCGATCGTCTACGCCTCGGCCCTGAACGGCTACGCCGGCCTGGAAGACACCGTGCGCGACGGCGACATGACCCCGCTGTACGAAGCGATCATGCAGCACGCGCCGAAGCCGGAAGTGGACCCGGAAGGTCCGTTCCAGATGCGCATCAGCCAGCTGGACTACAACAACTTCGTGGGCGTGATCGGCATCGGCCGCGTCCAGCGCGGCACCCTGAAGAAGAACATGCAGGTCGCGGTGATCGACCGTGAAGGCAAGAAGCGCAACGGCAAGGTCGCGCAGGTGCTGGGCTTCCTGGGCCTGGAGCGCATCGAGCAGGACACCGCCGAAGCCGGCGACATCGTCGCCATCTCGGGCATTCCGGAACTGACCATCTCCGACACCCTGTGCCACCCGGACACCCCGGAAGCACTGCCGGCGCTGACCGTTGACGAGCCGACCATCTCGATGACCTTCCAGGTCAACAACTCGCCGTTCGCCGGCAACAAGGACCTGTCCGGTGGCAAGTTCCTGACCAGCCGCCAGATCAAGGACCGCCTGGACCGCGAACAGGTCCACAACGTGGCCCTGAAGGTGGAACAGCTGGAAGACGCCGACAAGTTCCTGGTCTCGGGCCGTGGCGAACTGCACCTGTCGGTGCTGATCGAAAACATGCGCCGTGAAGGCTACGAGCTGGCCGTGTCGCGCCCGGAAGTGATCATCAAGCAGATCGACGGCCAGGCCATGGAGCCGATCGAACAGCTGGTGGTGGACATCGAAGAACAGCACCAGGGCGGCGTCATGGAAAAGCTGGGCACCCGCAAGGGCCAGCTGAAGAACATGGAGCCGGACGGCAAGGGCCGTGTGCGCCTGGAATACCAGATCCCGGCCCGTGGCCTGATCGGCTTCCAGAACGAGTTCAAGACCCTGACCCAGGGTTCGGGCCTGCTGTTCCACGTCTTCGACCATTACGGCCCGAAGGAACAGGGCGCCATCGCCAAGCGCCAGAACGGCGTGATGATCGCCAACGCGCCGGGCGCCACCCCCGCCTACTCGCTGGGGCCGCTGCAGGAGCGTGGCAAGCTGTTCGCTGCTGAAGGCGACAACGTGTACGAAGGCCAGCTGATCGGTATCCACTCCAAGGACAACGACCTGACCGTCAACGCGATCAAGACCAAGCCGCTGACCAACATGCGCGCTTCGGGCAAGGACGATGCGATCCAGCTGACCCCGGCCATCAAGTACTCGCTGGAACAGGCGCTGGACTTCATCGAAGACGACGAGCTGGTCGAGATCACCCCGAAGGAAATCCGCCTTCGCAAGAAGGGGCTGACCGAAAGCGACCGCAAGAAGGCCTCGCGCGGCGGCTGATCGGACCCTCGTGACCGACACGCCCTACAACCCGGATCCTCACAAGCATCCGGGGCTTCACCTGATCGCCTTGCTGGAAGCCAGCAAGGCGGTCCTGGCGCTGTTGGCGGCTACCGGGCTGGAAGTGCTCGGCCCGCAGCCACTGCGTGATGGGGTCAATGCCCTGATCCGGCGTTTCAGCCTGGACCCGGATCACGGCACCCTGCCCTCGCTGCTCAATATGATCAGCCCCGATGCCGTCCACCTGGCCGCCGCGGCCATGGTTGCCTACGGCATCCTGCATCTCTTCGAGGCCTGGGGCCTCTGGCGCGCCAAAGCCTGGGCTTCCTGGCTGGGCTGCGTCACCGCCGGCATCTACCTGCCGTTCGACATTTTCGCGATCATCCGCCACCCGGGCTGGGCCTCGTGGTCGGTGCTGGTGATCAACCTCATCGTGGTCGGCGTGCTCGCCCGCGACATCCGCAAGCGCCACGGCCCGGCCCACCCGCCGGCGTGAGTTGCCAAGCGTGCGCGGCGCTGGTTAGCCTGAGCGCTGGTTCCGGGGATATACAGATGCGCGCGCCACTGACATCGCTCGTGTTGGCCATCGCACTGCTGGGCGGCTGCTCGCCCTCGCCCGTGCCCTTGTTCAACCATGCCCATGCCGCCGCGTCCGCGGCCCCGCGCGATACGCCGTTCGCCTATGCCGAAGCCGATATCACCCAGCTGCAGGCGGCGATGACGGCCGGCGAACTGGACAGCGTCACCCTGACCCGCGCGTACCTGGAACGGATCGCCCGGCTGGACCGCGCGGGTCCGCGCCTCAACGCCGTGCTGGAGCTCAACCCGGATGCACTGAAAGAGGCGGCGGCACTGGACGCCGAACGCCGCCGCGGGCAGCTGCGCGGCCCGCTGCACGGCATTCCACTGCTGCTCAAGGACAACATCGGCGCGCGCCCGATGGGCACCAGCGCCGGCTCGCTGGCACTGGCCGGGTTCCGCCCCGACGACGCGTTCCTGGTCAGCCGGCTGCGTGCGGCCGGCGCGCTCATCCTGGGCAAGTCCAATCTCAGCGAGTGGGCGAACTTCCGCTCCAGCCAGTCAATCTCCGGCTGGAGCGCGCGTGGTGGCCAGACCCGCAACCCGTACCGGCTCAGCCACACCCCCTGCGGTTCCAGCAGCGGCAGCGCGGTGGCCGTGTCGGCCAACCTGGCGACCGCCGCGGTAGGGACCGAGACCGACGGCAGCATCGTCTGCCCGGCGGCGGTGAACGGCGTAGTCGGGCTCAAGCCGACGGTCGGCCTGGTCAGCCGCGACGGCATCGTGCCGATCTCCTTCAGCCAGGACACCGCCGGCCCGATCACCCGCAGCGTGGCCGATGCCGCCGCGCTGCTGACCGCGATGGCCGGCCGCGACGATGCGGATCCGGCCACGGCGACCATGCCCGGGCGAGCGGTCTATGACTACACCGCACGGCTGAATCCGGACGGCCTGCGTGGCGCCCGGATCGGCGTCCTGCACGGCCCGCTGGACCAGCAGCCTGGCGTGGCCCCTGCCCTGCAGCACGCGATCGGCGTGCTGCGCGATGCCGGCGCCGTGGTGGTGCCGGTGGAGCTGCCTACCGAAGGTCAGTGGGAAGACGCCGAACGCCTGGTGCTGCTGCACGAGTTCAAGGCCGGCATGCAGCGCTACCTGAGCCGCCACCAGGCCCCGGTACGCGACCTGGACGCGATCATCGCCTTCAACCGCACCCATGCCGACAAGGAACTGCTGCTGTTCGGGCAGGACCTGATGGAAACGGCCGCGCAGACCGGCGGCCTGGGCACCCCGGAGTACATCGCTGCACGCACCCAGGCGCGTCGCCTGGCCGGCCCCGAGGGCATCGACGCGGTGCTCAAGGCCGAGCGCCTGGACGCGCTGGTGGCGCCCACCACGGGCACGGCATGGCCGATCCGTACCGGCCAGGGGGATGACTTCCCGGGCGGCAGCTACAGTGCCGCCGCCGTGGCCGGCTACCCGAGCCTGACCGTGCCGATGGCGCACGTGAACGGGCTGCCGTTGGGGCTGTTGTTCATGGGTACGGCCTGGAGCGAGCCGAAGCTGATCGAGCTGGCGTACGACTACGAGCAGCGCACCCGCGCGCGTCGCCCGCCGCGATTCGGGACGCAGGCGTTGGTCCCGTAGGTTGGCTGCGGTCCGGCCAACGGCCGGGGCTACGAATTTTTACGGGCCCATTGGGATCGGGATCAACCCACCGTCGGGTCTTCGACAGGAACCACCGCTGGGGGGCCGTCTTCTGCGCCGGGTGAACGCACGTCGTCGGCGGGCTGCGAGCGCGGGGTGCGCGTCGGCGGATCGGGACGTTCGAGGAGTTCGGCGCGGGTGCGTGGCAGCGCCTGCGGATGTTCACGGGCGAGGAAGTCGAGCATGCGTTCGCGCACGATGCAGCGCAGGTCGAAGGCATCGCCGGAATTGCGCGCGCTGACCAGCAGGCGCACCTGCAGGGTGTGGTCGGTGGTTTCGGTCACCTGGGTCACGCAGACGCGGCCATCCCACAACGCTTCGCCCTTGCAGATGCGCTCGAGCTCGCTGCGGATCGCCGCGATCGGCGCCCGATAGTCCAGCCACAGGAACGCGGTACCCAGCAGGTCGGCGCTGCGCCGGGTCCAGTTCTGGAAGGGGTTTTCGATGAACCAGGTCAACGGCACCACCATGCGCCGCTCGTCCCAGATCCGCACCACGACGTAGCTGCTGCCGATCTCCTCCACCCGCCCCCATTCGCCTTCGACGATCACCACGTCATCGAGCCGGATCGGCTGGGTCAACGCGATCTGCAGGCCGGCAATGAGGTTGCCGAACACCGGTTTGGCGGCGATGCCGGCGACCAGGCCGATGATGCCGGCCGAGGCCAGCAGCGCGGTGCCGATCTGGCGCACCATCGGGAAGGTCAGCAGCACCATCGAGGCGCCGACCAGGATGATGGCGCCCATCAGCACGCGGCTGAGCACGCGGGTCTGGGTCTGGATGCGGCGGGCAGCCAGGTTGTCGGCCACTTCCATCGGGTGGTCGCGCAGGATCGCCTGCTCGCCGGCGGCCACCGCGCGCACCAGCAGCCAGATGAAGCACGCGGTCAGGCCGATATGCAGCAGGCGCAGCGACTGGTCCAGCCAGCGCCCGTCCAGCGGGGTGGCTTCCAGTGCGGGAATCAGCACCAGCATCGGCAATGCGAACGCCAGCGGCCGGCTGATCACGCGGGCGATGCGCGCGCGCCGGTAGTCACGCCCTTTCAGGCGCCGGGTCAGCGCCATCAGCAGCCACCAGCCGGTGATGCCGATCGCCAGCGCGATCCCGATCGGCCACAGATACGCAGCCGCTTCCTGCCAATCCACTCGCATGCACGCTCCGGCTTACATCAACGGAAGCGTTACCGTGCCAGAGCCCGCATGATCGGAACGTTTAAACGCCCGCGCCGCCCTGCTTGCGCACGATCGCCATGGCGATCTCCAGCGACTGCTCGTAGTTCAGGCGCGGATCCACCGAAGAGCGGTAGGCACGCTCCAGGTCGCGCTCGGTGAGCTCGCGCGCGCCCCCGGTGCACTCGGTGACATCCTCACCGGTCAGCTCCAGGTGCACGCCGCCCAGCCGCGTGCCTGCGGCCGCGTGCAGGTCGAAGGACAGCTCCACTTCACTGCGTACGTTGTCGAAGCGACGGGTCTTGTAGCCGTTGCTGGTACTTTCGGTATTGCCATGCATGGCATCGCACACCCACAGCACGCGGCGGCCATCGCGCTTGACCGCATCCAGCAGCGGCGGCAGCTTCTCGGCGATCTGCGCCGCACCCATGCGATGGATGAAACTCAGGCGGCCGGGCTCGTCTTCCGGATTGAGCACGTCGATCAGGCGCAGCAGCTGGTCGGGCTGCACGGACGGGCCGACCTTGATCGCGATGGGGTTGCGCACGCCGCGCAGGTATTCCACGTGGGCGCCATCGAGGGCGGCGGTGCGCATGCCGATCCACGGGTAATGCGTGCTCAGGTTGAGCCAGCCATGCTGGCGCGGCACCTGGCGGGTAAGCGCCTGCTCGTAGGGCAGCAGCAGCGCTTCGTGCGAGGTGTAGAAGTCGATCCGGTTGAGGTTGTACACCTGGGCGCCGGACAGGGTTTCCATGAAGCGCACGGCATCGCCGATGGACGAGACCATCTTCTGGTAATCGGTGGCCAGCGGCGAATGCCGCACCCACTCCAGGTTCCAGTACTCGGGGTGGTGCAGGTCGGCGAAGCCGCCATCGATCAGCGCACGCACGAAGTTCATGGTCATGGCCGAATGCGCGTGGGCCTGCAGCATCCTGCGCGGATCGGGCAGGCGCGCGGCTTCGGTGAACTCGGGCGCATTGATCACATCACCCCGGTAGCTGGGCAGGGTCACGCCATCGCGGGTTTCGGTATCGGCCGAACGCGGCTTGGCATACTGCCCGGCGAACCGGCCGACGCGGATCACCGGCTTGCGCATGCCGTGCACGAGCACCAGGCTCATCTGCAGCAGCACCTTGAGCCGGTTGGAGATGGTGGTGGACTCGCAGTCGCTGAAGTTCTCGGCGCAATCGCCGCCCTGCAGCAGGAAGCGCTTGCCTTCCTGGGCATCGGCGAGCTGCTGCTTGAGCGACAGGATCTCCCACGAGGTCACCAGCGGCGGCAGCCGTTTGAGCTCATGCAGCGAGGCATCCAGCGCGACCGGATCGGGATAGGTCGGCATCTGCAGCGCGGGCCGGCCGCGCCAGCTCTCCGGCGACCAGTCGGTCGGCAGCGAAGCGGAAGGGGTGGCACGGTCGGAGGCAGTCATCGGAATATCCAGTAAACCAGCAGAAGAAAGATCAGTAACGACGGGCAGGACGGCGGAACGACACCACCAGCGCCCACAGGCCCAGCAGGGTGAACCACACCAGGCTCCACATGGGCATGGTCAGGCCCAGGAACTGCCAGTCAATGTTGCCGCAGTTGCCGGTACCGGTAAGAACGGTACGGAACACTTCAAACGGCCCCATGGTCTCGCTGAGGAACGACAGCGGCGGGCCGCAGCTCGAGCCCATGTCCTGCGGCAGCAGCTGCACGTACACGTGCCGCCCGGCAATGCAGATGCCCACGGCGGCGGCAATGAAGGCCAGCACGCCATAGGTGATCCGCCCGGGCCGATCCCGCGGGCCATGCAGCGCGCCGATCAGGAACAACAAGCCAAGCGCGGCGAAGGCGATGCGCTGGAAGATGCACAGCGGGCACGGCTCCAGCCCCATCTTCAGCTGCAGGAAGATCGCATAGCCCAGCAGGCCAGCACACACCAGGAACCCCAGCAGGAACTGGGCGCGGTAATTCCAGCGCAATGGATTCATTGCCAACACTCTTGTTAGTCCAGGCACCAAGATTAACAGGGAGCTGTGCGGTGTTGGCTGCGGCCGTTTGCCGTATGTCGGCGTAGTTGGCCATATGGTGTGTTTCAGGGTCTGCGCTAACAGCTGCACCTCTGCAGGTTCCACTGCCCGGCCGCGCCGGGTGCGGGTTTGCGGGGGGCGCCGTGAACCCATCCTTGGGGGCTCTTGCGAAACATCCATGTTTCGCAAAGCCCCCGCAAACCCGCCCCCGTCGCGACCCCGACGGTGGGTCGGTGCGCATGGGGGCAACAGCAGCCGGGCAAGGCCCGGCTCTACGACTGGCGAGGAGGTGCCGGGCTTGGCCCGGCCTGCCCCAGATCGCGGCCTCCCACGCCCGGCCGATGGGCCCTTTGGCCCCCGACCCGGTGTCGGGGGTTCCGGCCGGGGCCCCGCAGTGACCAGCGAGCAACCAGCGCCGTTGACCTTGACGTTGACGTTGGCTTTGCCCTTGATCAACAGCCAACAAAAAACCCGGCACAAGGCCGGGTTCTCTGAAGAATCTTTGGTAAAGCGAGTCGATTATTCTTCGACGGCTTCAGCCACGGCGGCCGGACGGTCGACCAGTTCGACGTAGGCCATCGGCGCGTTGTCGCCAGCGCGGAAGCCGCACTTCAGCAGACGCAGGTAGCCGCCCGGACGGTTCGCGTAACGCGGGCCCAGGGTGGTGAACAGGTTGCCCACGGCTTCGTTGTCACGCAGGCGGGCGAAGGCCAGACGGCGGTTGGCAACGGAGTCGACCTTGGCCAGGGTGATCAGCGGCTCGGCGACGCGGCGCAGTTCCTTGGCCTTCGGCAGGGTGGTCTTGATCAGCTCGTGCTTGAACAGCGACGCGGCCATGTTCTTGAACATTGCTTCGCGGTGGGCGCTGGTACGGCTGAACTTGCGGCCGGATTTCATGTGACGCATGACGGATGTTCCTTGAAAGAATGTTGGATCGGTTGGGTATCGCTGTCGCCTTCCCGGCGTTGTTGCTTGGACTGCGGATGGTCCGGTGCCGGCCCTCCTGGCCGACCGTCACCGCAGGCTGGCGCCTGTCGATGCGAGGTACTGCGGGTAAAGCCCCCGCACCCGAAGGTGCGGGGTGAAACTTTGGCGCTGGATCAGCCGAGCATGCCGTGCTGGGCGACACCGGCCGGCGGCCAGTTCTCCAGCTTCATGCCGAGCGAAAGACCGCGCTGGGCGAGGACTTCCTTGATCTCGGTCAGCGACTTCTTGCCGAGGTTCGGGGTCTTGAGCAGTTCCACTTCGGTCTTCTGGATCAGATCGCCGATGTAGTAGATGCTCTCGGCCTTGAGGCAGTTGGCCGAACGCACGGTCAGTTCCAGGTCGTCGATCGGGCGCAGCAGCACCGGATCCACGCCGTTGTTGGCCGGCTTGGCTGCACCGCGGTCGCGGTGGGTGAAGTCACCGAAGACCGACAGCTGATCGCTGAGGATGTCGGCGGCGGTGCGCACGGCTTCCTCGGCATCGATCGTGCCGTTGGTTTCGATGTCCAGCACCAGCTTGTCCAGGTCGGTACGCTGTTCGACGCGGGCCGCTTCCACCGAGTAGGCGACGCGACGGACCGGCGAGAACGAGGCGTCCAGGACCAGACGACCGATGGCACGGGTTTCTTCGTCCGGACGACGACGTGCAGCCGCCGGCTGGTAGCCGAAACCACGCTCGATCTTCAAACGCATGTTGACTGCCGTGTCCTTGGTCAGGTGGCAGATGACATGATCCGTGTTGAGGATCTCGACGTTGTGGTCGACCTTGATATCGGCAGCAGTCACGACACCCGGACCCTGCTTGGACAGCGACAGGGTTGCGCTGTCACCGGTGTGCATACGGATCGCCACGTCCTTCAGGTTGAGCAGGACTTCGAGAACGTCCTCCTGCAGGCCTTCGAGCGTGGTGTACTCGTGCAGTACGCCGTCGATCTCAACTTCCGTGATGGCGAAGCCCGGGATGGACGACAGCAGCACGCGACGCAGGGCATTGCCCAGCGTATGCCCGTAACCACGCTCCAAGGGTTCGATAACGACCTTGGCGCGGGTGTCGGTAAGGCGTTCGATCTGCGGACCACGAGGACGCAGAACCTGGTTGGCGGTAACCGTCATGTTGCGGGTTCTCCTAGTGAACCCCCGGCCGTCGCCGGGGGCTCTCCAATGTGAATTACTTCGAATACAACTCGACGATCAGCGCTTCGTTGATATCCGCAGGCAGGTCCGAACGATCCGGCACGGCCTTGAAGATGCCGGCGAACTTGTCGGCGTCCACTTCGATCCACGTCGGGCGCAGGTCGTGCGTCTTGGACACGGTCAGGGCTTCCTGAACGCGCAGCTGCTTGGCAGCCTTCTCGGACAGCGCGACAGCGTCGCCAGCCTTGACCTGGTACGAAGCCAGGTTGACCGACTTGCCGTTCACGGTGACGCCGCGGTGCGAGACCAGCTGACGGGCAGCCGGACGGGTCACTGCGAAGCCCATGCGATAGACGACGTTGTCCAGGCGGGTTTCCAACAGCTGCAGCAGGTTCTCGCCGGTGTTGCCCTTCTTGGTCGAGGCCTTCTTGTAGTAGTTGCGGAACTGACGCTCCAGCAGACCGTAGATACGCTTGACCTTCTGCTTTTCACGCAGCTGGGTGGCGTAGTCGGACAGCTTGCCCTTGCGGGCGGTCGCGCCGTGCTGGCCGGGCTTCTGCTCCAGCTTGCACTTGGAGTCCAGCGCACGGGCCGGGCTCTTGAGGGAAAGGTCGGCGCCTTCGCGGCGGGCGAGCTTACAGGTAGGACCGATATAACGAGCCATTTCTTATCGCTCCTTTAGACGCGACGCTTCTTCGGCGGACGGCACCCGTTGTGCGGGATTGGCGTCACGTCGATGATGTTGGTGATCTTGTAGCCCACGTTGTTCAGCGAGCGCACGGCCGACTCACGACCCGGACCCGGGCCCTTGATGCGGACTTCCAGGGACTTGACGCCGTAATCCAGCGCGGCACGGCCGGCTTTCTCGGCAGCCACCTGGGCAGCGAACGGGGTGGACTTACGCGAACCGCGGAAGCCAGCGCCACCGGACGTCGCCCACGACAGAGCGTTGCCCTGGCGGTCGGTGATGGTCACGATGGTGTTGTTGAAAGAAGCGTGGACGTGGGCAACGCCGTCAGTGACGACGCGCTTGATCTTCTTCTTGGTCTTAGCGACGGGCTTAGCCATTTCTTAGGTCCCTTACTTCCTGATCGCCTTGCGCGGGCCCTTGCGGGTGCGGGCGTTGGTACGGGTGCGCTGACCACGCAGCGGCAGGCCGCGGCGGTGACGCAGACCGCGATAGCAGCCCAGGTCCATCAGGCGCTTGATCGCGATACCGATTTCACGGCGCAGATCGCCTTCCACGATGTACTTGGCCACTTCCGAGCGCAGACGCTCGATTTCCGGCTCCGACAGATCGCGGATCTTGGTGGTCGAAGTGACGCCTGCGGCGTCGCAGACCTTCTTCGAACGGGTACGGCCGATGCCGTAAATGCTTTGCAACCCGACCCAGACGTGCTTCTGGGCTGGCAGGTTGACGCCTGCAATACGCGCCATGACGCGGTTCTCCAGCTGAGTGATGGCCGACAGCGCACCCAAGGCGCGCCGATCCGGCAGGATGGATCAAAAAAGTGAACTAGCGATACTAACAAGGTTCCGGTTTACATGGAAGCCCGTGAAACCTGAAAGGTTTCATGGACCCGGCCCAGGGAGTGTGCCCAGGCTCCGGCGCCGGATCAGGTTGACTCCGGAAAACGACCCTTTCGAGCCCTCTTCCGGCGCCGCCCGCGCTACTCCCGCGCGGGACGACCCGATCTCACCCCCACCCGGAACCGCTGCGGGGGCCGCCCTTCGTTTGTGTGGCCAGGTCCGCGAAGCGGAGGACCATCACGTCAGGAAGACGATAGTGTAACAGGCCAATCAGCCGCGGGCAAAACCGCCGCGGTTGCCGCCCTTCAGGTTGGCCTTCTTCAACAGGCTCTCGTACTGGTGCGACATCAGGTGCGCCTGGATCTGCGCAATGAAGTCCATCACCACCACCACCACGATCAGCAGCGAGGTGCCGCCGAAGTAGAACGACGCATTCAGCTGAGTGCGCATGATTTCTGGCAGCAGGCAGACGATCACCAGGTAGGCCGAGCCGGCCGCGGTCAGGCGGGTCAGCACGCCGTCGATGTAGTCGGCGGTGGCCTTGCCCGGACGGATGCCCGGAATCAGCGCGCCCGACTTCTTCAGGTTGTCGGCGGTTTCCTGCGAGTTGAACACCAGCGCGGTATAGAAGAACGCGAAACCGGTGATCAGCGCAGCGAACACGATCATGTGCAGCGGCTCGCCCGGACCCAGGGCGTTGGCGACCTTCTGCAGCCAGGTCGCCGAGCTGGCCTGGCCGGACCACATGGCCAGGGTGGTCGGGAACGCCAGGATGCTGGAGGCGAAGATGGCCGGGATAACGCCCGCCATGTTCAGCTTCAGCGGCAGGAACGAGGTCTGGTTCATGTACGCGTTGCGGCCGCCCTGGCGACGTGCGTAGTTCACCGTGATGCGGCGCTGGCCGCGTTCGACGAACACCACGAAGAAGGTGAAGGCCAGCACCACCAGCGCGATCAGCAGCAGCTGGATGAACTGCAGGTTGCCTTCGCGGAAGGCGTCGAAGGTGTGGATGACCGCACCCGGGAGGCCCGCCACGATACCGGCGAAGATGATCAGCGACACACCGTTGCCGATGCCGCGCTCGGTGACCTGCTCGCCGACCCACATCAGGAAGATGGTACCGGCGGTCAGCGCGACCACGGCGGTGAGCACGAAGCCCATGCCCGGCGCGTACACGACCGGCGCACCGGACGGGGACAGCTGGTTCTGCAGCGCCAGCGCGATGCTGCCGCCCTGCACCACCGCCAGCAACACGGCGCCGATGCGGGAATATTGGGTGATCTTGCGGCGACCGGACTCACCTTCCTTCTGCATCGCCTTGAGCGCGGGGAAGATGTGGACGGCCAGCTGCATCACGATGGATGCCGAGATGTACGGCATCACGTTCAGCGCGAAAATGCTGAAACGGTGCAGGGCGCCGCCCGAGAACATGTTGAACATGTCCACGATGCCGCCGCCCTGCGCCTGCATGAGCGCAAGCATGGCATCGGGATTGACGCCCGGCACCGGCACATAACAGCCGATGCGGTAGACGATCAAAGCCCCGACGACGAACAGCAGACGCTGGCGAAGTTCCGTGAACTTGCCGAGCCCGCCGCCCAGGTTACCAATGCCAGCTTGCGCCATGTCTTACTCCTGTACGCTGCCGCCGGCAGCTTCGATCGCGGCCTTGGCACCGGCCGTTGCTGCGATGCCCTTCAGGGTGAAGGCCTTGGTCAGGCCGCCCTTCATGACGATCTTGGCCTGCTTGGCAGTGCTCGGGACCAGCTTCGCAGCGCGCAGCGCGGCGAAATCGATCTCGCCAGCTTCCAGGCGGTCCAGGTGGTACGACAGCACTTCGGCCGTGTCCTTGGCGATCTTGGAACGGAAACCGACCTTCGGCAGACGACGCTGCATGGGGGTCTGGCCGCCTTCGAAGCCCGCCTTGATCTTGCCGCCACCCTTACGGGCGAAAGAACCCTTGTGGCCGCGGCCGCAGGTCTTGCCCAGGCCGGAGCCGATACCACGGCCGACGCGGGTGCGCTCTTTGCGCGCGCCCGGTGCCGGGCTCAGTTCATTCAGATGCAGGGTCATTGGATTATTCCTCAACCTTGACGAGGTAGTGGACCTTGTTGATCAGACCGCGAACCTGCGGGCTGTCCTTCAGTTCACGCACATCGTTGAGCTTGTTCAGGCCCAGGGCACGCACCGACAGGCGGTGACGCGCTTGGGTACCACGCAGGCCGCCAACCAGACGGACCTTGACGGTCTTGACGGTGTCATTAGCCATGGTTGAGATCCTCCACCTTCTTGCCGCGCTTGGCCGCGATGCGGGCCGGCGACTGCATTTCGGACAGACCCTTCAGCGTGGCGCGAACCAGGTTGATCGGGTTGCGCGAACCGACGGCCTTGGCCAGCACGTTCTTGACGCCAACGGCTTCCAGGACGGCGCGCATGGCACCGCCGGCGATGACGCCAGTACCTTCCGAAGCCGGCATCATGAACACGCGGGCTGCGCCGTGGCCGGACTTCACCGGGTGCCACAGGGTGCCGTTGTTCAGATCGACGTCGGCCAGGTTCTTGCGAGCCTGCTCCATCGACTTCTGGATCGCGACCGGCACTTCACGCGCCTTGCCGTAGCCGAAGCCAACCTTGCCTGCGCCGTCACCGACCACGGTCAGTGCGGTGAAGGTGAACTGACGACCGCCCTTGACGGTCTTGCTGACGCGGTTGACCGCGACCAGCTTCTCGATCATGCCGTCGTCGACTTTCTCTTCGCGGTTACGGTCGCGATCGCGACCCCGCTGCTGACGTTCTTCTGCCATGTTGATTCCTTGATTGATTGGGTATGTACGGCTCAGGGCCGCTTATAGCTGTGGAATGACGCGGTGGATCGAACGCCCCTGCAGAAGAAGGACGCCGCCCGGCACAACCCGTGCCGGCAGGCAGGCGGAAGCGGGGACCAGCCCCGCTTCCTTATCCCTTAGAACTGCAGGCCGCCTTCGCGGGCTGCATCGGCCAGTGCCTTGATGCGGCCGTGGTAGCGGTAGCCCGAGCGGTCGAAAGCGACCTTCTCGATGCCCGCAGCCTTGGCGCGCTCGGCAACCAGCTTGCCGACCTTGGCGGCGGCGTCGCTGTTCTTGCCGTTCTTCAGGCCTTCCTTGACGTCGGCCTGGGTGGTGTTGGCAGCAGCCAGCACCTTGGAGCCGTCGGCGGTGAAGACCTGGGCGTACAGGTGCTGACCGGTGCGCAGCACCGACAGACGCGGCACGCCGAGGACACGGATGTGTGCGCGGGTGGACTTGGCGCGACGCAGGCGAGCAATGTTCTTGTTCATGATCTTTTTCCTTGAAAGCTGAAGGGCTTTACGCCTTCTTGGCTTCCTTACGAATGATGACTTCGCCGGCGTACTTCACACCCTTGCCCTTGTAGGGCTCCGGCTTGCGGTAAGCGCGGATCTTGGCGGCAACTTCGCCCACCAGCTGCTTGTCGGTGCCCTGGACCAGGATTTCGGTCTGGGTCGGGGTCGACAGCGTGATGCCTTCCGGCGCCACGTACACAACCGGGTGCGAGAAACCGAGCGCGAGGCTCAGGTCCTTGCCCTGCATGGTGGCGCGGTAACCGACGCCGACCAGCTCAAGCTTGCGCTCGAAGCCTTCGGTGACGCCCTTGACCATGTTGGCCAGGATGGCGCGCACGGTGCCAGCGAGGGCAACCAGGTCGTCATTGCTGGCGGCCAGGGTGGCAACGCCGTCGTTCACGGAAATTTCAACGCCAGCCACCTTCGGCAGGCTGAGGGTGCCCTTCGGGCCCTTCACGCTGACGGATTCCGGCTGGATGTTCAGTTCAACGCCCTTGGGCAGGTTGACCGGCTTCTTGGCTACGCGGGACATAGTGGTTTCCTTCTCGCCTTAGGCCACGAAGCACAGGACTTCGCCGCCGACGCCCAACTGGCGCGCCTGCGCATCAGTCATGATGCCCTTGGAGGTGGAGATGATGGAGATGCCCAGGCCGTTCAGGACCTTCGGCAGCTCGGACTTGCCACGGTACTGGCGCAGACCCGAACGCGAGAAGCGCTTCAGGGTCTCGATGACCGGCTTGCCCTCGAAATACTTCAGGACGATTTCAAGCTCGGCCTTGTTGTTCTCGGTCTTGGTCACGCGCAGGTCGGTGATGTAGCCTTCGGCCTTCAACACTTCTGCGATTGCAACCTTGATCTTGGAGGACGGTGCTTTCACCGTCTGCTTGCCAACCGCGGCCGCATTCTTGATGCGTACCAGCAGGTCGGCGATGGGATCAGTCATGCTCATAGTCGATACCTTTGAGTGCACCGATATCCGCTTTCGCGAAAATCTTGCTTTTTGGAATGGGCCTGGTGGCCCGTCGTTCTTTGTTCAGCGGGCTAGGAGCCCGCTCTACCACCCCCCACTCGACCACGTTAAGGCCGGGTGAGACGCGGGAGTATACGACAAAAAGAGCCCGACCGGGGTCGGACTCTTCAAGTCGGGGTGAACCTGAACAGGCCCACCCCGTACTGCAGGGACGAATCCCTTACCAGCTGGCCTTGCGCAGGCCCGGCACGTCACCACGCATGGTGGCTTCGCGCAGCTTGTTGCGGCCCAGGCCGAACTTGCTGTACACGCCACGCGGGCGGCCCGACAGTTCGCAACGGTTGCGGTGGCGGCTCGGCGACGAATCGCGCGGCAGCTTCTGCAACTTGATCACGGCCTGTTCCTTCTCTTCGTACGAAGCGGTCGTGCTGGAGATGATCTTCTTCAGCTCTTCACGCTTGCCGGCGTACTTGACGGCCAGCTTCGCACGCTTCAGGTCGCGGTTGACCATGGAGGTCTTTGCCATTTCGGATTCCTCGACGTATCAGTTACGGAACGGGAACTTGAACGCTGCAAGCAGCGCCTTCGCTTCCGCATCGGTCTTGGCGGTGGTGGTGATGGCGATATCCATGCCGCGGATCGCGTCGACAGCGTCGAAGTCGATTTCCGGGAAGATGATCTGTTCCTTCACACCCATGTTGAAGTTGCCGCGACCGTCGAAGGAACGACCCGAGACACCACGGAAGTCGCGCACGCGCGGCAGCGAGATGTTGATCAGGCGGTCCAGGAACTCATACATCTTGGCACGACGCAGCGTGGTCTTGCAGCCGATCGGCCAACCATCGCGGATCTTGAACGAAGCCACCGAGACGCGGGACTTGGTCACGATCGGCTTCTGGCCGGAGACCTTGGCCATGTCGGCGACGGCATTTTCCAGGATCTTCTTGTTGGTCGCCGCTTCGCCGACACCCATGTTCAGGGTGACCTTGACCAGGCGGGGAACCTGCATCGGATTGGTGTAGCCGAACTGCTTCATCAGCGCCGGCACCACTTCTTCCTGGTAGAACTTTTCGAGACGGGAACTCATCTTCTCATTCCTCAGGCGTCGAGCGCCTCACCGCTGGAGCGGAACACACGCAGTTTGCGTCCATCCTCCAGCACCTTGAAGCCAACGCGCTCGCCCTTGCCCGAAGCCGGGTTGAGCACATTCACGTTGGAGATATGGATCGACGCTTCACGCTCGACCACGCCGCCGGCAACGCCTGCCTGCGGGTTCGGCTTGGTGTGGCGCTTGACGATGTTCACGTTGGCGACGATCACACGATCGCCGTCGACGCGGACGACTTCGCCCTGCTTGCCCTTGTCCTTGCCGGTGTTGACGACGACCTGGTCGCCCTTCTTGATACGGTTAGCCATGATTATCTCCTGTCGCTCACAGCACTTCGGGAGCGAGCGAGACGATCTTCATGAACTTCTCGGAACGAAGTTCACGGGTCACCGGCCCGAAGATGCGGGTGCCGATCGGCTCTTGCTTGTTGTTGAGCAGGACCGCGGCATTGGCGTCGAAACGGATCAGCGAGCCATCGGCGCGACGCACACCCTTGCGGGTACGCACCACGACGGCGTCGAACACTTCACCCTTCTTGACCTTGCCGCGCGGAATTGCATCCTTCACGGTGACCTTGATGATGTCACCGATGTGTGCGTAGCGACGCTTGGAGCCGCCCAGCACCTTGATGCACATCACTTCCTTGGCACCGGAATTGTCCGCGACCTCGAGGTAGCTCTGCATCTGGATCATGAGTCAGATCTCCTTATTGAGCCGCACGCGTGATGACTTCCACCACGCGCCAGTTCTTGGTCTTGGACATCGGAGCAATTTCGGTCACCAGCACGACATCGCCTTCATTGCAGGCGTTGTCGGCATCGTGCGCGTGCAGCTTGGTCGAACGCTTCAAGTACTTGCCGTAAAGCTTGTGCTTGACCAGGCGTTCCACCAGCACGGTGACCGTCTTGTCCATCTTGTTGCTGACGACACGGCCTTCGACCGTGCGCAGCTGCTTGTTTTCAGTATTGTCGCTCATCGCGGCCATCCTTACTTGTTGCTGCCGAGCAGGGTCTTGACGCGAGCAATCTCGCGGCGGACCCGGCGGGTTTCGTGAGTCTTCGGCAGCTGCCCGGTGACCTGCTGCATGCGGAGCGAGAACTGCTCCTTACGCAGGTCAACCAAATGGGACTTCAGGTCGTCAGCCGACTTTTCGCGAAGTTGTTTGATATCCATCACATCACCGTCCGGGTCACGAAAGTGGTGGTCACGGAGAGCTTGGCAGCTGCCAGGCGGAACGCCTCGCGTGCCACGTCTTCACCCACACCTTCAATTTCATAGATCATGCGGCCGGGCTGGATCTGGGCTACCCAGTACTCCACGTTGCCCTTACCAGAACCCATTCGGACTTCGATGGGCTTCTTGGTGATCGGCTTGTCGGGGAACACTCGGATCCACATCTTGCCACCGCGCTTGACGTAGCGGCTGATCGAGCGGCGGGCCGCTTCGATCTGGCGCGCGGTCAGCTGACCGTGGGCGGTTGCCTTCAGGCCGTATTCGCCGAAGCTGACAGCGTTGGCGCTCCAGCTCAGGCCATCGTTACGGCCCTTGTGTACCTTGCGGTACTTGGTTCGCTTGGGTTGCAACATTGTCGTTACCTCGCTTCACGGGCCGGGCGCTGACGGTCACCGCGGTCGCCGCGATCGTTACGATCGTTGCGCGACGGGGTGTCGTCCTGCTTTTCCTGGCCAACCTGGGAGAAATCGAAAACCTCGCCCTTGTAGATCCAGACCTTGATGCCGATGATGCCGTAGGTCGTCTTGGCTTCAGCGAAGCCATAGTCGATGTCGGCACGCAGCGTGTGCAGCGGCACGCGGCCTTCGCGGTACCACTCCGAACGGGCGATTTCAGCACCGTTCAAGCGGCCACCGACGTTGACCTTGATGCCCAGGGCACCGAGGCGCATCGCGTTGCCGACCGAGCGCTTCATTGCGCGGCGGAACATGATGCGACGCTCCAGCTGCTGCGCGATCGACTCGGCAACCAGCTGTGCGTCCAGCTCGGGCTTGCGCACTTCAGTGACGTTGATGTGCGCCGGGACGCCCATCATTTCGCTCACTTCCTTGCGCAGCTTCTCGATGTCCTCACCACGCTTGCCGATCACCACGCCCGGACGGGCGGTGTGGATCGTCACGCGGGCGGTCTTCGCCGGACGTTCGATGAGGATCTTGCTGATGCCGGCCTGCGCGAGCTTCTTGCGCAGCATGTCCCGCACCTTCAGGTCGGCCGCCAGATAACCAGCGAACTCGGCCTTGTTGGCGTACCACTTGGAGTTCCAGTCCTTGGAGATGCCGAGGCGGATACCAATCGGATGAACTTTATGACCCATGGTGTTTTCCTTTCCGCTTACTTGCCGGCGCCCACAACCACAGTGATGTGGCTGGTGCGCTTGAGGATGCGGGTGCCGCGGCCTTTCGCCCGCGCCATGAAACGCTTCAGGGTCGGACCTTCATCAACCATGATGGTCTGAACCTTAAGCTCGTCGACGTCGGCGCCCTGGTTGTTCTCGGCATTGGCAATAGCCGACTCCACCACCTTCTTGATCAGGTGGGCAGCCTTCTTGTCCGAGAACTTCAGCAGGTTTACCGCACGCTCGGCCGGCAGGCCGCGCACCTGGTCAGCGACCAGGCGGGCTTTCTGCGCAGAGATGCGCGCGGAGCGCAGGATTGCTTTCGCTTCCATTGTCATCTCTCCTTACTTGCCCGACTTCTTGTCACCACCGTGACCCTTGAAGGTCCGGGTGATGGCAAATTCGCCGAGCTTGTGGCCGACCATGTTCTCGTTGACGAGCACCGGAACGTGGTTCTTACCGTTATGAACGGCGATGGTGATGCCTACCATTTCCGGCAGGATCATCGAACGGCGCGACCAGGTCTTGATCGGCTTCTTGCTACCCGCAGCGGCCTCCACCTTCTTGACGAGGTGGTGATCGACGAACGGGCCCTTCTTGAGTGAACGTGCCATGGTCGATTAGCCCCTACGATCGCGGACGATGAATTGCTGGGTGCGCTTGTTCTTGCGCGTCTTGTAACCCTTGGTCGGGACACCCCACGGGGTGACCGGATGCGGATTACCCTGGCCGGCCTTCGCCTCACCACCACCGTGCGGGTGGTCAACCGGGTTCATGGCAGCACCACGAACGGTCGGGCGGACACCGCGCCAGCGCTTGGCGCCAGCCTTGCCCAGCTTTTCCAGGTTGTGTTCGTCGTTGCCGACTTCACCGATCGTTGCGCGGCACTCCACCGGCACCTTGCGCATTTCACCCGAGCGCAGGCGCAGGGTGGCGAAGACGCCTTCACGAGCGACGAGCTGCACGGCAGCGCCGGCGGCACGCGCGATCTGGGCACCCTTGCCCGGCTTCAGTTCGATGCCGTGGACAGTGGTACCAACCGGGATGTTGCGCAGCGGCAGGGTGTTGCCGGTCTTGATCGGCGCATCCGAACCCGCGATCACCTGGTCACCGGCCTTCAGGCCCTTCGGTGCGATGATGTAGCGGCGCTCGCCGTCGACGTAGCACAGCAGGGCGATATGGGCGGTGCGGTTCGGATCGTATTCGATGCGTTCCACGCGCGCCGGAATGCCTTCCTTGTTGCGCTTGAAGTCAATCAGACGGTAATGCTGCTTGTGACCACCGCCCACGTGACGGGTGGTGATGCGACCGTGGTGGTTACGACCACCGGTATTGCTCTTCGGCTCCAGCAACGCTGCGTGCGGTGCGCCCTTGTGCAGATCGGGCGTAACCACGCGCACGGCCGAACGGCGGCCGGGGGAAGTGGGCTTGAATTTCATCAATGGCATGGGATGTACCTCAGGCCTTGGCCGTTACATCGATGGACTGGCCATCGGCGAGACGCACGTACGCCTTGCGCCAATCGCCGCGGCGGCCGGTGCGGTTACGGAAGGACTTGTTCTTGCCCTTCACGTTCAGCACGTTGACCGCTTCGACCTTGACGTCGAACAACTGCTCTACCGCGGCCTTCACGTCGGCCTTGGTCGCTTCGTTCGAGATCTCGAAGACATACTGGTTGGAATGTTCCTGCAGGCGCGCGGTCTTTTCGGAGACTCGCGGAGCACGCAGCACGCTGAAGATTTTTTCGTTGCTGTTCATGCCAGCCACTCCTCGACCTTCTTGACCGCGTCAGCGGTGATGACGACCGTGTCGGCACCGACCAGCGACACCGGATCCAGGCCCTGCACGTCACGCACTTCCACGTAGGGAATGTTGCGGGCCGACAGGTACAGGTGTTCGGTGGCTTCCTCGGTGACGATCAGCGGGCGCTTGCCCACTTCCAGGCCGGCCAGCTTGGCGATCAGAGCCTTCGTGCTGGTCGCTTCGACATCGAAGGACTCCACGATGGTCAGACGGCCCTGGCGGTTCAGCTCGGACAGGATCGCGCACATGGCGGCACGGTACTGCTTGCGGTTGACCTTCTGTTCGAAGCTGCGCGGCTTGGCCGCGAAGGTGACACCGCCGCCGACGAAGATCGGAGCCGTCAGCGCGCCATGACGCGCACCGCCGCCCTTCTGCTTCTTCGACTTCTTGGTGGTACCAGCCACTTCAGAACGAGTCTTCTGTGCCTTGGTGCCGGCGCGACCGGCATTGCGATAGGCAACGACGACCTGGTGGACCAGATCTTCGCTGAAATCGCGACCGAACACGGCATCGGAGACCGAGACCTTGTTGTTGCTACCCGTGATAACGAGTTCCATCGTCATCTCTCCTTATGCCTTGCTAGCCGGACGCACGATCACGTCACCACCCGCAGCGCCAGGCACGGCGCCACGAATCGCGATCAGACCGCGTTCGACGTCGACCTTGACAACTTCCAGGTTCTGCGTGCTCTGCTGCACGGCACCCATGTGGCCCGACATCTTCTTGCCCGGGAAAACGCGACCCGGGGTCTGGCGCTGGCCCAGCGAACCCGGCGCGCGATGCGACAGCGAGTTACCGTGGGTTGCATCGCCCATACGGAAGTTGTAGCGCTTGATGGTGCCCTGGAAGCCCTTACCCTTGGTGACACCCTGGACGTCGACCTTCTGGCCAACTTCAAAGATGTCCGCCTTGACTTCGCCGCCAACGGCGAAATCGCCGAGCTGCGCGTCTTCAACGCGGAATTCCCACAGGCCACGACCCGCTTCCACCTTCGCCTTGGCGAAGTGGCCGGCTTCCGGCTTGTTGACCAGGGCAGCGCGACGCGCGCCGACGGTCACCTGCACGGCGCTGTAGCCGTCAGCTTCGACGGTCTTGATCTGCGCGATGCGGTTCGGGGTAGCTTCAATCAGGGTCACCGGGATGGCCTGGCCATCTTCGGTGAACACGCGGCTCATGCCAGCCTTGCGGCCCACGAAGCCCAACGAATATTTCTTCGTCATGGTCGTAGTCCTCAGGTCAGCTTGATCTGAACGTCGACGCCGGCAGCCAGTTCGAGCTTCATCAGCGCGTCCACGGTCTTGTCGTTGGGGTCGACGATGTCGAGCACGCGCTTGTGCGTGCGGGTCTCGTACTGGTCACGCGCGTCCTTGTCGACGTGCGGCGAGACGAGAATGGTGTAACGCTCGATCTTGGTCGGCAGCGGGATCGGGCCACGCACTTGCGCGCCGGTCCGCTTTGCCGTTTCAACGATCTCGCTGGCCGAACGGTCGATCAAACGATGATCGAACGCCTTCAACCGAATCCGGATCTTTTGGTCCGCCATGGCGGTAGGTTCCTTCGTTAAAAGAGCGACGGACAAGGCCTCTGGGTTGCCTTGTCCCATGAATATCCTGAATGCGGACGCCGCACATTCCTGCGCGGCGACAAGATCTTTCCGTAGACCTCAAAAATCGAGGCAGACCGGTCTCCCGATCTGCCCAGACAAAAAGTATAGCGCGCATACAACGCGGCGGTCAACAGGGGGTCCTGTTGACACTGCCTGAATGGCGCGACCCTTCCTGGTCTGGGGAACACGAGGTGCGTCCTGCGCCTCTTTTCCCGTTTGTGTTGCTACCCCGATGCCCTACCCAGGCAACATCGGGGCGCAGAGTCTAGCAGATTACTTGATGATCTTGGAGACCACGCCGGCGCCGACGGTACGACCGCCTTCACGAATGGCGAAACGCAGGCCTTCATCCATCGCGACCGGGTTGATCAGGGTCACGACCATCTTCACGTTGTCACCCGGCATCACCATCTCGACGCCTTCCGGCAGCTTGGCGGCGCCAGTGATGTCGGTGGTACGGAAGTAGAACTGCGGGCGGTAGCCGTTGAAGAACGGGGTGTGACGGCCGCCTTCGTCCTTCGACAGCACGTACACTTCGCCTTCGAACTCGGTGTGCGGCTTGATCGAACCCGGCTTGCACAGGACCTGACCGCGCTGGACGTCGTCACGCTTGGTGCCGCGCAGCAGCAGACCGG
>NZ_JASCOP010000055.1:0-24759 GCF_029959395.1 Stenotrophomonas sp. PS02300 | reverse complement strand
AACAGCTGGCGGTCGATCTCGCGGGTGAACTGGCCAGCGCCCAGCTGCGCCAGGGTGTAGGCCGCCCCGCTGTTCCAGCCGGCGTACAGCTGGGCCTGCGACTGGCGGTCACGACCGCTGTCGCCGCTCCACTCGCGGCTGCTGTTGCTGCGGGTTTCGCCAAAGGCAAAGCCCATCACGCCATTGCTGCCGAGTGCCATGTCCTGGCCCATCATCCAGCCCTGGGTCTGGAAGCCGCTGCCGGCAAAGCTGCCCTGCCCGGCTTCACCCAGCGCACTCTGCCAGGCGCCGCGCAGGCGCGGTGCGGCCGACACCGCATCGAAGCGGGTCGACAGCGCGCGGCGGTTCATGTCCAGGTTGTCGAAGGTCATGCCGTTGGCCAGGCTGTGCGCCTTGCCGGACAGGCTTTCCAGGCTCGCCTGCAGCGCGCTGTCGCTGTCTACCTTCTGCAGCTGCGCAGCCCCGACACCAAATGCATCCGACGCCTTGCTGCCGGTATCAAGCTGGACGAACGCCTCTTCCACCCGCGTGGCTGACATGGCTGCAATCGCGCCGACGCCTGCGGCATTCGCCGCCGTAGTCACATTGACGCGATTGATGTTCAGCCAGGCGATGTTCGCGTCATAAGCAAGAGTGGCATTCAAGACCGGACCGCCAAAGTCGACACGCCCGAATTGTCCCGTCAGACCCTGTCCCGCTGTGATCAGGGCCTGCTTCTGGCCACTCTGGGGAACATAGCCGTCCACGACCGTGCGCACATTCACGCTTCCCCCTTCCAACGTGGCAGTGCCGGTTACCTGCAGGCCATTGGCGCCCAGTGCGGTGCTGAACCGCGCATTGGCGCGATGCTGGTAATTGCCCTCGATCACCGCCGTGATGTTGGCTTCCAGCAGCGCGACACCGCTCGCATTGTCCACGTTGCCGATGATCCGGCTTGTTCCCGGCCGGAACTGCAAGAGCGCACTGGCGGTAGTGCCCGGATCCGGGTTTTCGACCAGCACGACGTCGGACTTGAGCGAGCCGCCATCGCGCAGCGAAATCGTGCCGCGCTCGATCCGGGTGCCACCGGTATAGGTGTTGATGCCCGACAACCCGATCGCACCATCGCCCTGTTTGATCAGCCCGCCGGCGCCGCTGATGTTGTTGCTCCACACCGTTGTGACGGGCGTGGGTGGAACCACGACGGTGATGCTTCCCCAATCCAGGCGCGCCGGTCCCTTGATCGCCTTGCCCACGTTGAGCAGGCCGTAACCGAAGGTGCTGTCCACGCCGGCCGGGCCGATGTCGGTCGCCGTGCCCAGCAGGGTCTGGCGGACCAGGTCGTTGCTGAAGTACGGGTACTGCTGCCAGACAAGCGCTGCAGCGCCGGAAACCAGCGGGGCTGCGTAGGAGGTGCCACCGCCCCACAGGTAGCTGGGCGTGCTGCCAGTGGTGCTCTTGGGATCGACGAACACCGCCTCGCCTGGCGCGGCCAGGCAGTAGTTTGCCGCGACACCGCAGGCATTGGCATAGGAGGCCAGGCTGTCCGGCGTGGTCGAGTTGACGGCGGTCACCGCCAGCCAGCCCCTCTCCAGGTCCGCTGCCGGGCGAGTGTTGCCCGCGCCCAACTGGCTCGGCAGCGCGGCCATGTCGGAAGGATTGGGCTTGCTCTCGTTGCCGGTGGCAAATACCACCAGACCGTTGTTGGAAGCGATGAAAGGCCGGTACTCGGCGGCGATCGACGCAGTGGCTGCCGCATTGGTCCAGTACAGCCCGCCCCACGAGTTGTTCATGATCTTCACGCCGTCGGCGATCAGATCCTGGTGCACCTGCGCAAGGCCCAACGCACCATTGACCTGGTTGCCGTTGCCCGTGCCGTCGTCAGCGGGCGCCTTGTCGGCGATGATGCGCGCCGACACGATCTGCGCGTCGGTAGCCACGCCGCCCGGCCAGCCGCCGAACTCACGCCCTGCGGCAAGAGAGGCCACGGTGGTGCCGTGCCCGACCACGTCGTCGACGTTGAGATTGTTGGTGCGCCCATCCACGTAACTGCGACTGGCCACCACGCGCCCGACCAGGGTGGGATGAGACCGGTTCACCCCGGAATCGACCACGCCGATCTTTACGCCGGCGCCCGTCAGCCCTTGGCGATCCTTGGCATTGATGAGGGAAAGATGGGCATCGATCGCAGGCTGAAGCGGCGTCACCGGCGGAGTGACCGGCGGCGTCACGGGAGGTGTTACCGGAGGCGTTACCGGAGGTGTGACCGGCGTCACCGGGGGATCCACCCGCACATTGCCACCACCGCCACCGCCCCCACACGCGCTCAATACGACCGCCAACGCACCGGCCAGCACATTCCTGCAGAAAACCGCCTGCTTCATCCCTGTTCCCCGAATAATTGAAAACCACCCCTGGCGCGTCCGTGCGGCCGACACCGGTGGTAAAGCCCGACCCTCTATACTGGGTCCCCCCACGCAGTCTGCCGGGAAACGCGTCGCCATACCATGCCCTGCGTTCCCATTTCGTAAATCGCTCACGCAACAAACGAGATTGCCATGTCCAACATTGTCATCGCCGCTGCCAAGCGGACCGCCATCGGTTCCTTCCTCGGCCAGTTCAACGGCGTGCCCACCCCCACCCTGGGTGCCACCGCCATTGCCGCCGCCCTGGAACAGTCCGGCGTGCCGGCGGCGGACGTTTCCGAAGTGATCATGGGCTGCGTGCTGCCGGCCAACCTGGGCCAGGCCCCGGCCCGGCAGGCTGCCGTGGCAGCAGGGATCCCCTACGCCACCGGCGCGACCACCCTGAACAAGGTCTGCGGTTCGGGCATGAAGGCCATCATGCTGGGCCATGACCTGATCAAGGCCGGCTCGGCCAGCATCGTGGTCGCCGGCGGCATGGAATCGATGTCCAACGCCCCGCACCTGCTGCCCAATTCCCGCACCGGCAACCGCTTTGGCAACTTCCAGGCGGTGGACCACATGGCCCACGACGGCCTGGTCAATGCCTACGACGGCAAGGCCATGGGCGAATTCGCCGAATGCGCGGTGGACAAGTACCAGTTCAGCCGCGAGGAACAGGACGCCTATGCGATCGAATCGGTGCGCCGCGCGCAGGCCGCGCAGGCGGCCGGTGCGTTCGATGACGAAATCGTGGCCGTGAAGGTCGCCGGTCGCAAGGGCGATGTGGAGTACAGCCAGGACGAACAGCCCGGGCGCTCGGACATCGCCAAGATCCCGACCCTGCGCCCGGCTTTCAAGAAGGACGGCACGGTCACCGCCGCCAGTTCGTCGAGCATTTCCGATGGCGCCGCTGCGCTGGTGCTGCTGGCCGAAGACGACGCGGCCGCCCGCGGCGTGCAGCCGCTGGCCCGGATCGTGGCCCACGCCACCCACTCGCAGGAACCGGAGTGGTTCACCACCGCCCCGATCGGCGCCATCCACAAGGTGCTGGAAAAGGCCGGCTGGAGCCTGGACCAGGTGGACCTGTTCGAGATCAACGAGGCGTTCGCCGTGGTCGCCATGGCGCCCATCCGCGAACTGGGCATCGACCCGGCGAAGGTCAACGTCAACGGCGGCGCCTGCGCACTGGGCCACCCGATCGGCGCCTCGGGCGCCCGGCTGGTGGTGACGCTGGTCAATGCCTTGCGCAAGCGTGATGCAAAGCGCGGAATTGCTACACTGTGCATTGGTGGCGGGGAAGCAACCGCCATCGCCATCGAATTGATTTGATTGGTTTTAACACCCGTTTCGCAAAACTGAATGCGGGATCGCTTGACAGCCCAACGTGGCTTGTCATCATGTTGCCGGGCGCGCAATAGCGCGTTGCCTAATCTAACGACGAGGATTCACACAAATGAGCATCAACAAGCTGCTGATCGCAATGGCCCTGGGCCTGGCTCTGACCGCCTGCTCGAAGCAGGAGCAGGCTGCTGACGCCGCCGCTTCGGCCAACGAAGCTGCTGCCGACGCCCAGGTCGCTGCCGACCAGGCCGCTGCTGCTGGCGCCCAGACCGCCGACGCTGCCCAGGCTGCCGCCGACACCGCCACCACCGCTGCTGACGCTTCGGCTGACGCCGCTGCCCAGGCTGCTGGCGCTGCCACCGACGCTGCTGCCGGCGCTGCTGCCGACGCTGCCAAGGCCGGTGAAGCCACCGCCGAGCAGGCCAAGGACGCTGCTGAAGAAGCCAAGAAGTAATAACTTCTTTCTTCAAGCAAGTCTGAAGAAGCCGCTGGTTCGCCAGCGGCTTTTTCTTTGGCTTCACGGCAGGGTGAATAGGATCAGCGTCCCTGGAACCTGACGGAGAACGCCATGAAGATTCGTTCGATCACTACCCCCCTGATGGCCGCCTCCCTGCTGCTGGCCCTGGTGGCCTGCAAGGGCCCGGAAGCCGAACAGGCGCGTGCCGATGCCGCGCAGGCGGCCGACAGCACCGGCGAAGCCGCCCGTGTCGCCGTGGACAAGGCCGCCGCCTCCACCCGCGAGGCCGCCGATGACGCGGCTGCCGCGTCCGAACGCGCCGCGGCCGACGTACAGCCGGCCCTGGACCGTGCCGCCGACGCCAGTGCAGCGGCCGCTGCCGATGCCAAGGTTGCCGCGCGCGATGCGGCAGCGCACGCCAGCGAGGCTACCGCCAATGCCGCCGAGAAAGTGGCTGACAAGGCTCGCGACGTGGCCGAAGACGCCAAGCAGAACGCAGACGCCGCCAAACACTGAAGACAGGTAGCGCCGGGCGCTGCCCGGCGCTACGGCAATGCCCGCGCCATCACCGCGCCGACATCCACCTCATCGGGCAGCGTGCCGAACGCCGCTCCGTGCGCACCGCCCAACCGCGAACGCACGAATGCGCCGGCCACCGGGCTGCCCGCACGCAGCAGTACGGCGGCCTGCAGCAACAGCGCCAGCCGTTCGGTCACCACCCGCGCCTGCGCTTCCGACGGCGTAGCAGCCAGCAGCTCCCGCAACGATGCCAACGCGCGGTCATAGTCCGCATCGCGCCCGGCCACCGCATCCAGTTCCGCATCCAGCACCGGCAGCACCTGCGGCTCGCGTGCCAGCGCACGCAGCACATCCAGGCACTGGATGTTGCCACTGCCCTCCCAGATCGAATTCAACGGTGCCTGCCGGTACAGGCGCGGCAGTATCGATTCCTCGACGTAGCCGGCGCCGCCCAGGCATTCCTGCGCTTCGTTGACGAACACCGCGGCGCGCTTGCAGACCCAGTACTTGCCCACGGCGGTTGCAATGCGGGCGAACGCGGCCTCCTGCGCATCCTGCGGCGCCTGGTCGACCGCGCGCGCCACGCGCATGGCGAAGGTGGTCGCCGCTTCGGATTCGATCGCCAGGTCAGCCAGCACGTTGGCCATCAGCGGGTGTTCGCACAGGCGGCGCCCGAAGCTGCTGCGGTGGCGGGTGTGGTGCAGCGCCTGTGCCAGGGCCATGCGCATTTCCGCCGCCGCACCCAGCATGCAGTCCAGCCGCGTCATCATCACCATGCCGATGATGGTTGCCACGCCGCGCCCTTCGGCGCCGATCCGGCGCGCCCAGGCACCGCACAGCTCGATCTCGCTGGACGCGTTGGACCAGTCTCCCAGCTTGTCCTTCAGCCGCATCAGGCGGAATGCGTTGCGGTTGCCATCGGCCAGGCGCCGCGGCATCAGGAAGCAGGTCAGTCCGCCGGGCGCCTGCGCCAGCACCAGGAACGCGTCGGACATCGGGGCGGAGAAGAACCACTTGTGCCCCACCAGCGCATAGCTTCCATCGTCGCGCAGCTCGGCGCGGGTGGTGTTGCTGCGCACGTCCGAGCCGCCCTGCTTCTCGGTCATGCCCATGCCAAGGGTGATGCCGGCCTTGTCGGCCATCGGCACGTCGCGTGGATCGTAGACCGGCGCGGCGGCTTTTTCGGCCCACTCGGCCAACAAAGGCTCCTGGCGCAACACCGCCACGGCGGCATGGGTCATGGTCAGCGGGCAGCTGGTGCCGGCGTCGGCCTGGTGGTGCAGGAAACTGAGTGCGGCGCGGGCCACGTGCGCGCCGGGACCGCCCTGCTGCCACGACAGTCCCGCCACCCCGTGGCGCTTGGCCAGCTCCATCAGCTGGTGGTAGGCCGGATGGAACTCCACGGTGTCGATGCGGTGCCCCTGCGCGTCGTGCGTGCGCAGCCGGGGGCGGTCGCGGTTGGCGTCGAAACCCAGCCGGTAGAGCGTGTCGCCCGCGATGGCGCCATAGGCCTGCAGCAGGTCGATGAATGCAGCTCCGCCTTCGCGCTGCACCGCTTCGCTCAATGCCACATCGTCGGCCCACAGGTTGCGGCCGCCGAACGGGGGCGGTTGGTTGGCCACCTCATGGGTCTCGAATGCAGGCAATACGGACGTCATCGTGCGGGCCTCCTGGCGGACCCGATGATTCTGCCGCATCCGCATGCCGGCTGCTGTTCAGGCGGATTCTCACCTCGTGCACGAACGCGGCGGCACAGTGCAGGCATGACGACGCACGCGGCACACAGCGACCTGGTAGTACTGCGCCCCGAGGGCCTGTACTGCCCTGCCGGCGATTTCCACATCGATCCGTGGCGGCCGGTGCCGCGCGCGGTGATCACCCACGGCCATGGCGACCACGCGCGCAGCGGCATGGGCCAGTACTACTGCAGTACCGGCAGCGTGCCGATCCTGCGCTGGCGGCTGGGCGATGTGGCGCTGCAGGCGCATGACTACGGTGAACGCTTCACGCTGGGCGGCGTGCAGGTCTCGCTGCATTCGGCCGGGCATGTACTGGGGTCGGCGCAGGTGCGCATCGATGACGGCCAGCAGGTGTGGGTGGCCTCGGGCGACTACAAGCGCCAGCCGGACCCGACCTGCGCGCCGTTCGAGGTGGTGCCCTGCGATGTGTTCATCACCGAGGCGACCTTCGCGTTGCCGATCTACCGCTGGCAGGACACGCGCGAGGTCGCCGCCGAGATCGTGGCCTGGCGGCGCGAGTGCGCACAGCGCGGCGAAGCGGCGATCCTGCTGTGTTACGCACTCGGCAAGGCGCAGCGGGTGCTGGCCGAACTGCTGCCGCTGGACGATCAACCGGCCTGGCTGCACGGCGCCATCGCCAATGGCGTGGCGGTGTATCGCGAGGCCGGCATCGCCATGCTGGAAACGCATACGGTGGCCGAACAGGGGCGCGAACCCGACGCGGCCGGCAAGTTGATCCTGGCACCGCCCTCTGCCGCCGGCACTACCTGGGTGCGCCGCTTCGGCAGGCACCAGTTGGGGTTCGCGTCGGGCTGGATGCGGCTGCGCGGCAATCGGCGCCGGCGCAACTACGACCGTGGCTTCGTGGTCTCCGACCATGCCGACTGGCCGGCATTGCTGCAGACCATTGAACAGACCGGTGCGCGCCGGGTGATCGCCACCCATGGCAACACCGATGCGCTGATCCCCTTCCTGCGCGAACGTGGCATTGCCGCCGAAGCCTTCCGCACCGATTTCGGGAGCGAGGAATGAAGGCGTTCGCCGCGCTCTACCAGCGCCTGGACCGCAGCACCGCCACGTTGGACAAGCGCGCCGCGCTGGTGGCCTATTTCCGCGATGCGCGGCCGCACGACGCGGCGTGGGCGCTGTACCTGCTCAGTGGCGGCAAGGTCGGCGGCGCGCGCCGCAAGATCGCCGCCAGTGGTGAACTGCGCGCCTGGATCGCCGAGGCATCGGGCCTGCCCGCATGGCTGGTGGCCGACAGCTACGACCAGGTCGGCGACCTGGCCGAAACGCTGACCCTGCTGCTGGATGATCCTGCTGCAGGGGCGCAGGACCGGCCGCTTGCCGAGTGGATCGAAGACCACCTGCTGGCCGTGGCCAACCAGCCCGAACCGGTACGCCGTGCCGCGGTGGAGACTGGCTGGAGGCAGCTGCCTGCCGCCGAGCGACTGGTGTTCAACAAGCTGCTGACCGGCGCGCTGCGCGTGGGCGTCTCCCAGCGGCTGGTCCAGCAGGCGCTGGCGGAACTGTCGGGGATCGACATCGCCCGCATCGCCCAGCGCATGCTGGGCGACTGGGTGCCCTCGCCGGGGTTGCTCGCCAACCTGCTCAGCGCTGAAGAACGCCCAGAAGACCGCCAGCAGCCGTATCCGTTCTTCCTGGCCTCGCCGATCGAAGCAGAGGTCGACAGCCTCGGCCCGATCGGCGAGTGGACGCTGGAATGGAAGTGGGATGGCATCCGCCTGCAGCTGCTGCGTCGCAAAGGCGAAGTCGCACTGTGGTCGCGCGGCGAAGAGCGGCTGGATGGGCGCTTCCCGGAAATCGAGGAGGCCGCGATGGCGTTGCCGGACGGCACCGTGATCGATGGCGAGCTGCTCGCCTGGCGCGACGACGATGCACAGCCGTTGCCTTTCACCGCCCTGCAGACCCGGATCCAACGGCGCAAGCCCGGCCCGAAGACGTTGCGCGATACCCCGGTGCGCGTGCTTGCCTACGACCTGCTCGAATTCGACGGCAACGACCTGCGCCAGCATCCGCTGGCAGAACGACGCGCCCTGCTGGCCAAGGTACTCGCCACGCTCGACGATGCGCGCGTGGTGCTGTCGCCCACGCTCGATGCCACCGACTGGCAGGATGCGGCCACGCAGCGCGCGTTGGCGCGCGAACGCGGCGTGGAAGGGTTGATGCTCAAGCGCAGCACCTCGGCCTACCAGGGCGGCCGCCGCCGTGGCGACTGGTGGAAGTGGAAGATCGAGCCGCTGACCATCGATGCGGTGATGATCTACGCACAGGCCGGACATGGCCGGCGCAGCACGCTGTACACCGACTACACCTTCGGGGTGTGGGACGGCGAGCGGCTGGTGCCGGTGGCCAAGGCCTATTCGGGACTGGATGACAAAGAGATCGCGGCGTTGGACCGCTGGATCCGCGCCAACACGATCGAACGTTTCGGCCCAGTGCGCAGCGTGCGCGGCGAACAGGTGTTCGAACTCGGCTTTGAAGCAGTCAATCGCAGTACCCGGCATAAATCCGGCATCGCGGTGCGCTTCCCGCGCATCCTGCGCTGGCGCCATGACAAGCCGGCCAGCGAAGCCGACACGCTGGCCCAGCTGCAGGCGCTGGCGCGGTGACCCGACGCGACGCGATGGCGCGGCTGGCTGCGTGGTTCGCCAGCCGAGGCTGGTCGCCGCTGCCGTTCCAGAAGACGATGTGGCGGCATTACCTGGCCGGCCAGTCCGGGCTGCTGCACACCCCCACCGGCAGCGGCAAGACGCTGGCGATGTTCGGCGGGCCGCTGCTGCAGGCGCTGGTCGACCCGTTGCCGCGCGCACCGGGTGCACGCACCGGCAAGACGGTGCCGGCGCTGCAGGTGCTGTGGATCACCCCGCTGCGCGCGCTGGCCAGCGATACCGCACGCGCGCTGCGTGAGCCGCTGGCGGCACTTGGACTGGACTGGCAGGTGGGGCTGCGCACCGGCGATGCCAGCGCGCGCGACAAACGCCTGGCCCGCGAAGGCCGGATCGACGTGCTGGTGACCACGCCCGAATCGCTGGCGCTGCTGCTGAGTTATCCCGACACACTGGAGCGCATGCGCCGGCTGCGCTGCGTGGTGGTCGATGAGTGGCATGAGCTGCTGGGCAACAAGCGCGGCGTGCTGCTGCAGTTGAACCTGCGGCGCCTGCGCGATGCGCTGCCGGCGCTTCAGGTGTGGGGCCTGTCGGCCACGCTTGGCAACCTGGACGAAGCGCGCGAGGTGCTGCTGCCGGATGTACCCGACGCGCCGCTGGTGTCGGGCGCGCGGCCGCGCCCGGTGAAGGTGGAGACGCTGTTGCCCGCGCACGGCGAACGCTTTCCATGGGCGGGCCATCTGGGCCTGTCGCAGCTGCAGCGGGTGCAGCAGAAGCTGTTCGCAGTCGGCACCAGCCTGCTGTTCACCAACACCCGCGCGCAGGCCGAACTGTGGCACCAGGCGCTGTCGGCGGTGTGGCCCGAAGACCCGGCCACGTTGGGCCTGCACCACGGCTCGCTGGATCCCGCGCAGCGTCGCATCGTCGAGCAGGGCCTGCGCGACGGTGCATTGCGCTGCGTGGTGGCTACCTCCAGCCTCGACCTGGGGGTGGATTTCCCGGCCGTGGACCAGGTCCTGCAGATCGGCAGTCCGAAAGGCATCGCGCGGCTGGTGCAGCGCGCCGGGCGCGCGCGGCATCGCCCGGGGGAATCGGGCCACATCATCTGCGTGCCGTCGCATGCGCTGGAGCTGGTGGAGTACGCCGCGGCACGACGTGCACTGGCCCAGGGCGTGATCGAAGCGCGACGCCCGCTGCGGTTGTCGCTGGATGTACTGGCCCAGCACTGCGTGAGCTGCGCGCTGGGCGGCGGCTTCCGCGCCGACCGACTGCTGGCCGAGGTACGCCGGACCCACGCGTTCGCGTCGCTGGACGACGCGCAGTGGCAGGGCGTGCTGGACTTCATCGTGCAGGGTGGCCAGGCGCTCGCGCAGTACCCGGATTTCCACAAGGTGGTGCGCGACGACGACGGTGTCTACCGCGTGCACGACCGGCGCGTGGCGCTGCGCCACCGGCTGTCGATCGGCACCATCACCAGCGATGGCAGCGTCATGGTGCAGTTCATGCGCGGCGGCCGGCTCGGCAGCGTGGAAGAGCAGTTCGTCGGCCGCCTGCGCCCCGGCGACCGCTTCCAGTTCGCCGGCCGGCTGCTGGAGCTGGTGCGGCTGGAGAATCTCACTGCCTACGTCAAGCTGGCGCGTGGCGGCGATGGCGTGGTGCCGCGCTGGCAGGGCGGCCGCCTGCCGTTGTCGGAGGCGCTGGGCCACGAAATGGAACGCGTGCTCGCGGCTGCGCCCGACAGCCCGGAAATGCACTGGCTGGCCCCCCTGTTGCGCCTGCAGGCACGCGTGTCCGCCCTGCCCGGCCCGTCACTGCTGCTGGTGGAGAGCGTGCGCCGCCGCGAAGGTCAGTTCGTGTTCGTGTATCCGTTCGCCGGGCGCCAGGTCAACGAGGGGCTGGCCGCGCTGATGGCGATGCGCTGGACACGCGTGCAGGCCAATACGTTTGGCTACGCCGCGAACGACTATGGCTTCGTGCTGGCACCGGCACGCGCGGTCGAGGTGGATGCGGTGCAGGTGGCTGCGCTGCTGCAGCCGGACGGCCTGTTCGAGGACCTGCGCGAAAGCCTCAACCTGGGCGAGCTGGCGCGCCGCCAGTTCCGCGACATCGCGCGCGTGTCCGGGTTGTTGATTCCGGCGCTGCCGGGGCGCACGCCACGCAGCCTGCGCCAGCTGCAGGCCTCGGCCGGCCTGCTGTATGACGTGCTGCGCCAGCATGATCCCGGGCACATCCTGCTCGGCCTGGCCGAACGTGAAGTGCTGCATGAGCAGCTCGACCTGGCCTGCCTGGCCGAAACGCTGCGCCGCTGCCAGGCACGCACGTTATGCGTACAGCACCCGGCAACGCTGGGGCCCTTGTCATTCCCGCTGTGGGCCGAGCGTCTGCGCGGGCAGCTCAGCAACGAAGACTGGAAGACGCGCGTGCTGCGCGCCGTAGGCCAACTGGAGAAACGCCATGCCGATTGACGTCGTGACCGATATCGCGGGCGAGCAGGTACGCCTGCTCGGCGAGCGCGCGTTGTACTGGCCGGCGCGCGAGGCACTGCTGATTGCCGACCTGCACCTTGGCAAGGCCGATCTGTTCCGGCGCGCGGGTATCGGCCTGCCCAGCGGCGGCACGGGTGATGATCTGGAACGGTTGACCCGACTCGTTGCCGAACGCCCTGTGCGCACGTTGTGGATCCTGGGCGACGTGCTGCACGGCCCGGCGCATCGGGCCGCCTGGTATCGGCAATGGCAGGCATGGCGCGAGCAGCATCCGCAGCTGGAGATCGGCGCAGTGGCCGGCAACCACGACCGCGTGCTGCCCAAGGCCGACCTGGGCATCACCCTGCTGGGCGAACGCGTGCAGGAAGGCCCGTTCCTGCTGCGGCATGATCCGCAGCCGCACCCCACCCTGCACGTGCTGTGCGGCCACCTGCATCCGCTCGCACGCCTGCCCGGCATGCAGCGGCGCTGGCCGGCGTTCTGGTTGCGCGAGCGCCTGACCGTGCTGCCGGCGTACTCGCGTTTCACCGCCGGCATCGCACCGGTAATGGGCATTGGCGAGCAGCTGGTCGCCTGCGTCGACGCGGACGCGATAGCGCTGCCGGCACGTTGATGCCGGCCCGCGCGGGAACGGCGCGCTTACGCTGCCGAGGGCAGCGCTTCCATCAGCAGGATTTCCGGGGCATCGGGATTACGGCGCACGGGACAGCGCTGCACCTCGGCCAGCATCGAACGCGCGGCGGCGCGGATGCGGGCGTGGTGTTCGGGGGCGGCATGGGTGATCAGACTGGTGACATGGAAGTCGAAGACGTCTTCCATCACATCCGGCTGATCCTCGTGGAGCATCTGCAGCAACCCGCGCAGTTTGCGGATTTCAGAATCGAGAACGTCGGCCGGAAACAGCATGTCTTTCTCCTTGGGGGCAACAACACAACAGTGTCCTTGTGCCACACGCGGAGTGACCCTGCCGTCAACGGCCGCCATTCATGTGCGCATCGCCGCCACGAAACCCGGCGACAATCCCAGTTTTCCCCACCAGCCGCGCTGTGTTCCGCTGAGCACGCGCAGCATGTGGCCACGGCCGCCCGGCAGCCGCCCCATCGGCTGGAACAGCACATCGCGCGCATGCGCGAGCAGGTCGCGCTCGGACTGGAACACCGGCGTCAGCCAGCGGCTCCAGAACTGGTAGATGCCCACGTGTGCGCTGCGCTGCGCCTGGTAGGCCTGCAGCGCGGCATCGGCGCCATCGTGCGCGCGCAGCGCATCGCGCAGCGCCAGCGCATCCATCAGCGCCATGTTCACGCCCTGCCCCAGCTGTGGGCTCATGGCATGCGCCGAATCGCCGGCCAGCACCAGCCGGCCGCGGTGCCAGCGGCTCATCACGGCATCACGGTAGCCGGCACGGGCCAGCTGCGCGCCATCACGCACGTCCTGCAGGCGCAGGTGCGCCTGCGGCCACAGCGCGGCGATCTCCTCCAGCCAGCGTTGCATGCCGTCACGTTCCCACTGATCGAACTGCGCGCGCGGCAGGCTCCAGAAGAAGCTCAGGCGCGGCTGCGCATCATCGGGACGGGTGCCGACCGGCAACAGGCCGATCATCTTGCGCGCCGCCACGTAGCGCTGCCGCAGCTCGTCGTGGTGCGGCCAATCGCCGCGCGGCAACAGGCACCACAGCGCGCCCCACGGGTATTCGCGATCCAGCCGCGTGCCCTGTACCAGCGTGCGCAGCGACGACGCCGACCCATCGGCGGCGATCACCAGGTCATACGGGCCGTGCCAGTGCCCGCGTGCGTCGCGCACGCGGCCATTGTCGGTATCCACATCGACGATGGCGGTATCGGCCTGCAGGTTGCCCGGGTGCTCCCAGGCCTGCGCCAGCAGCGAGAACAGCGCGCCGCGCTGCATGCCGATGCCATGCAGGTGCGCATCCAGCGCCGAATAGCGCATGTCCATCACCGCCCGCCCGCACGGCGTTTCCCCGTACAGCCGGCGGACCGGCGCACCGTGCTGCAGCACCTGTGGCAGCAGGTCCATCTGCCACAGCACGTCCAGACCGCTCGGCTGCAGCAGGAACCCCGCACCCACCGGGCCGGGCCTGGGCGCGCGCTCGAACACGTGCACATCGTGATGGTCGCGTGAAAGAAGAATCGACAACGCCTGGCCTGCGGTGCCGTAGCCGACGATGGCGATCGTGCGCTTTTTCATCTGACTTCCTGTCCAGGGGTTAAAAAAAACCCCGCCGAAGCGGGGTTTTCCTTGCGCTGCGGTGGAGTTACTCCGCCGGCGCGATGTTCGAGGCCTGGGCGCCCTTCGGACCCTGGCTCACTTCATAAGTGACCTTCTGGCCTTCCTGCAGGCTGCGGAAGCCCTTGGAGTTGATCGCGGAGAAGTGCGCGAAGACATCAGCGCTGCCGTCATCCGGCGAGATAAAGCCAAATCCCTTGGCGTCGTTGAACCACTTGACGGTACCGTTCGGCATGGTAATGCAAGACCTTCTTCAATGAATGGGTGGTGTACGCTCAACCAGCGCACTGGCGGAGTATGCAAAGCTTGTCAGGCAATGACAATCATCCGCGTGCCAATTCGCCAATCAGTTCCGGCAATCCGGCCGAAGCCGCGTCAACATTGGCCAGCACTTCGGCCATCGTGATCTCGTCGCCATCGCCACAGCCGGCCGCCCAGTTGGCCACGATGGCCAGGCAGGCGTAGTCCAGGCCCAGCTCGCGGGCCAGGCCGGCTTCGGGCATGCCGGTCATGCCGACCAGGTCGCAGCCATCACGGCGCATCCGCGCGATTTCCGCGTTGGTCTCCAGCCGCGGGCCCTGCGTGGCGCCGTAGCAGCCGCCGTCCTGCAGGCGCACGCCGGTGACCTTGGCCGCCGCCAGCACCTTGCTTCGCAGCATCGGGGTGTAGGGGTGGCCGAAGTCCACGTGCAGCACCTCGGTGCCCGGCTCCTCGCTCAGCGTGGAGATGCGGCCCCAGGTGTAATCGATCAGCTGGTCCGGGCAGGCGAGCACGCGCGGGCCGAAATGCTCGGTGATGCCGCCCACGGTGTTGAGCGCGAGCACGCGCGTGGCGCCGATCTGCTGCAACGCAGCAAGATTGGCGCGGTAGTTGATCTTGTGCGGCGGCAGCGAATGGCCTTCGCCATGCCGGGCCAGGAACGCCACCCGCTGGCCGAGCAGCGTGCCGACCCGGATCGGGCCGGACGGCGTGCCGTAACGGGTTTCGACCGCATGGCTGCTCACGTCATCGAGCTGGGCCAGCTTGTACACACCGGTGCCGCCGATCACGGCCAGGGCGATATGGTCCATGGGCGCTGCTTATTCCTTCATCGCGTAGATGGCCGGGACGCCGCGCAGCGCTTCGTTGACGTCCATGCCGAAGCCGAACACGTAACGGTCCGGCAGTTCGACACCGGCGTAGTCAGCCTTGACGTCGGGCAGCGCGCGGTCGTGCTTCTTCACCGTCATCGCGGCGATGCGCACGTCGGTGGCGCCCTGCTCCAGGCACCAGGTGCGCACGCCCTGCAGGGTGAAGCCTTCGTCCAGGATGTCGTCGACCAGCAGCACGCGGCGGCCGAACAGCGAGGTGGCCGGCTTGTGCTTCCAGACCAGCTCGCCGCCGGTGGTTTCACCGCGGTAGCGGGTGGCGTGCAGGTAATCGAACTGCAGGTCCTGGCCGCGCGCGCCGAGCTCCAGCGCCAGCTGGCCGGCGAACGGCAGCGCGCCGTGCATGATCGACAGGAACAGCGGCACCTCGCCCTTGTAGTCGGCCGCGATGGCATCGGCGATGGCCGCGATGGCCGCATCGATGGTGGGGCGGTCGACCAGCAGGTCGGCCTGGGCCAGGGCCTGGGAAATGGTGAGGTTGGGCATCAGACGGTTCTTCCAAGGGTGTCGAGCAAACGGGATTGGGAGGTGCCATGGCGGACATCGGCCAACAGGCCGTCCCAGCCAAGCGCGCCACGGCCGATCAGGCCGAGCAGCGCAGCAGTATTGAGGGGGCGGCCGTCGACCGCACGCAGCGCTTCGTCGACCAGTTCCGGGTGGCAGACCAGCACCACGTCGCAGCCGGCATCCAGGTGCGCATGCACGCGCGCCTGCACGCCGCCGGCGGAGAACGAGGCGGCCATGCCGATGTCGTCGGAGAACACCACGCCACGGAAGCCCATTTCCCCGCGCAGGATCTGCTGGATCCAGCGCGACGAATACCCGGCCGGCTCCGGCGCCACCTGCGGGTAGACCACGTGGGCCATCATCACCGCGTCGGCGCCGGCATCGATGCCGGCCGCGAACGGTACCAGGTCCAGCGCACGCAGCGCATCGAGGTCACGCGGGTCGCTGGCGGCGGCCACGTGGGTGTCTTCCAGCACGCTGCCATGGCCGGGGAAATGCTTGAGCGTGGCGGCCATGCCGACGCTGTGCATGCCGCGCACGTAGGCGCGGGTGAAGGCGGCCACCACCTGCGGGTCGGCGCTGAAGGCGCGGTCGCCGATGGCGCGGTTGCCACGGCCCAGGTCGACCACCGGGGCGAAACTGAGGTCCACGCCACTGGCACGCACTTCGCTGGCCATCAGCCAGGCGTGCTGTTCGGCCAGGGCCAGGGCTGCCTCCGGATCCTGTGCGTACAACGCATCGAAGCCCTGCAGCGGCGGCAACGCGCTGAACCCTTCGCGGAAGCGCTGCACGCGCCCGCCTTCCTGGTCCACGCAGATCAGCAGCGGGCGCGGCGCGGCAGCGCGGATCGCGGCCGACAGCGCGGCGATCTGCTCGCGCGAGGCGAAATTGCGCTTGAACAGGATGACGCCGGACACGGCATCGTGCTGCAGCCAATCGCGTTCCTGGGCGGTAAGTTCGGTCCCGGCAACGCCGATCACGAGCATGGGTCGATCTCCAAAGCGGGGCGCCGTGATGGCGCACTGCCGCATTGTCGCAGAAGGCGTGTCCCCGAGGCCACGGGCGCGGGGGGCGTATTCAGGGCCAGCGGCTGTAGGGGTTCGCGGCCAGGGCGAGGTTGTAGTACCGGACCTGGTCGGTCACCTCCTCGCCTGCCCAGGACGGCAGGTCGATGGGCTGGTCGGCCTGGTCCAGTTCGACCTCGGCCACCACCAGCCCGGCGTTGTCGCCCAGGAACTCGTCCACTTCCCACAGCAGGCCGCCGTGGTGGACCAGGTGCCGGCGCTTGTCGATCAGGCCCCCCACGCACAGCGCCAGCAGCGCGCGGGCGTCCTCCACCGGGATCGGGTAATCGAATTCCTGGCGGGTGTGCCCGATCTCGCGCGACTTCAGGTTGAGGAACGCCGCATCGCCCTGGATGCGCACCCGCACCGAGGCCTTCTGCGCGCCGCTGTCGATCGAGGCGGTGTCGTTGATGTAGCCCTGCGCCATCGGGATGACCGCGTGCGCGGCGGCGCGCCAGCCCTCGCCGGTGACCAGGAACTTGCGCTCGATCTCGATGCCCATCTCAACGCTTCTCGAAGACGGCGATGCTTTCCACGTGCGCGGTGTGCGGGAACATGTCCATGGCACCGGCCGACACCAGGGTGAAGCCCTGCTCGTTGACCAGGTAGCCGGCATCACGCGCCAGCGAGCCGGGGTGGCAGCTGACGTAGACGATGCGCTTGAACTGCTTGAGCGGCAACTGCTGCAGCACTTCGATCGCGCCCGAGCGTGGCGGGTCCAGCAGCAGCTTGTCGAAGCCCTGGCGCATCCACGGGGTCTGGCGCTGGTCCTGGGTCAGGTCGGCGGCGAAGAACTGCGCGTTGTCCAGGCCATTGCGCGCGGCGTTTTCCTTCGCCCGCGCCACCAGCCCGGCTTCGCCTTCCACGCCCACCACTTCGCGCACGGTGCGCGCCAGCGGCAGGGTGAAGTTGCCCAGGCCACAGAACAGATCGAGCACGCGCTCATCCGGGCCGGCGTCGAGCAGCTCGAGCGCCAGCGCGATCATCTTTTCATTGAGGTTGGCGTTGACCTGGATGAAATCCAGCGGACGGAACGCCAGTTCCACGTCCCACGGCGCCAGCCGGAACGACAGCGGCACCTCGCCGGGCAGCAGCGGGTGCACCGATTCAACCCCGCCGGGCTGCAGGAAGATCGCAAACCCGTGCTCGGCGCCGAACGAGGCCCAGGCCGCCTTGTCGGCATCGCTGAGCGGCAGCATGTGGCGGATGGTCAGCACGATCGCATCGTCGCCGGCAATGAACTCCACCTGGGGGATGTCGCGCTTGCCCTCCAGGGTTTCGATGAAGGCCGACAGCGCCGCCACCTTCAGGCCGATTTCCGGGATCACGGTGAGGCACTGGGTCAGGTCCGCCACGAAGCGCGGGTCCTGCTCGCGGAAGCCGACCAGGGTCTTGTCCTTCTTTTCCACCCGGCGCACCGAGAAGCGGCCCTTGCGGCGGTAGCCCCAGCTGTCGCCGACCAGCGCGGGCAACACGGTGCCCGGGCTGACATGGCCGATGCGGGTCAGGTTGTCGAGCAGCACGCGCTGCTTGGCCACGATCTGCTGGCCTTCTTCCAAGTGCTGCAGCACGCAGCCGGCACACACGCCGAAGTGCGGGCAGCGCGGGGTGACCCGCTGCGGCGAGGGCTGCAGGACCTCCACGGTCCGCGCCTCGTCGAAATGGCGGTTGCGGGCGGTGGGCTCGGCGCGCACCACTTCGCCCGGCAGGGCGCCGGAGATGAAGGTGACCTTGCCGCCCTCGCCGTCACGGCGGGCGACGCCCCGGCCATCATGGCTGAGGTCGAGGATGCTGGTCTGGAACGGGGTCTTGTCGAGGCGGGAGCGGGATCGGGCCACGTGGCAACAGGCTGCGGGCAAAAAGGGTGCGTATTGTCGCAGATACGCACCCTGGGCTGCCGGATGACCCCATGGGGAGGCTTGCAGGACGCCGTATCGTGTTTAATATGGGCATAGCTGACATGGAGGCAGCCCCAAATGCAGATGACCCCGAGGGCTCCCATGCCCCGTTTCCTGCTCGTCGAGGACGACACCATCAGTCGCGGCTTTTTCCGGGCCGCGCTGGAAACCCTGCCCGCCCAGGTGGAAACCGCCGATTCGCTGGCCAGCGCCCTGGAACGGGGCCGCCGCAGCGAACACGACCTGTGGCTGATCGACGTGAACCTGCCGGACGGCAACGGCAGCCAATTGCTGCGCGCCCTGCGCCTGTCGCGGCCGCACACGCCGGCGCTGGCCCATACGGCCGATGGCGACACCAGCATCCATGCCCGCCTGCGGGATGACGGATTCAGCGAAACCCTGGTCAAGCCGCTGAGCCGTGAGCAGCTGCTGCAGGCCGTGCGCCGTGCGCTGGTCAACAGCCCCGGCAGCGCCGCCCCGGCCGCCGCCGGTGGCGGCAGCGAGGTCGAACGCGAGGATTGGGACGAAATCACCGCCCTGGCGGCCCTGAACGGGCAGCGCCATCACCTGATCGCCCTGCGCGAGCTGTTCCTGGCCGAGCTGCCCGGGGTCCGCGACGCGGTGGCCCAGGCAGTGCAGCAGCACGATGTGGGCACCTTGAAGGGCCAACTGCACCGCCTCCAGGCCAGCTGCGGCTTCGTCGGCGCCGCCCGCCTGGCCCGCGCGGTACGCCAGCTGCACCAGGCCCCCGAATCAAATGGCGCCCACACCCAGTTCAAGGCGGCCGTAGAGTCCCTGTTGCATTGACGGTCACCGCCGCCGCGCCAGATCCTCCAGCATCTCCCACGATTTCAGGCCGCGCCCGCCCAGATGGTGCAGCAGCACCGCGCGCATGCCCCGGCGCAGGCTGGCCAGGTCATCCGGCCCGGGCAGCGCATCGTTGGCCAGGGCCAGCAGCGCGCTCCCGGTGGCCGTCCCCCGCCGCGGGTCCACGCCGCGTTCGCTGAGCAGCCGTCGCGGACCTTCCAGCGGGTCCAGCTCATAGCGCGCGGCCGGGTCGATCGGCTCGCCATCGCTGCCATGGGCCAGGTCGAAGCCGAACCCCAGTGCCTCCAGCAGGTCGCGTTCGAACCGGCGCAGGGTCCAGGCCAACGGCTCGGCCGCCGCCAGCCGCTGGCGCACCTGCCCGTAGTGGTCGTACAGCTCGGGCAGCGGGTCCTGGCGGGGCGCAAGCCGCATCACCAGTTCATTGACGTAGAAGCCGGCCAGCATTGCATCGCCGCTCAGCCGCGGTGCGGCATCCAGTGCCTCCGCGCCACGCAGCTGGGCCAGCTCGCCGCGCTGCACGGCGGCCAGGCGGATCCATTGCAGGGGCTGCAGGGCCGCGCGCAGCGCATGGCTGCGCGGGCTGCTCACACCGCGCGCCAGCACGCCGATCCGCCCATGCTGCTCGGTCAGGACCTCGACCAGCAGGCTGGTTTCCCGCCAGGAGCGGGCATGCAGCACGAAGGCCGGTTCGTCATCGATGCGCATGGGCAGGGGCGGTGAGCGGCAACCCTGCCGGGTTTACTCGTAGCCGAAGGCCTTCAGCGCGGCTTCGTCGTCCGACCAGCCTTCGCGCACGCGCACCCAGGTTTCCAGGAAGACCTTGGCGTCGAACAGGCGCTCCATCTGCATGCGCGACTTGGCGCCGATGTCCTTCAGGCGGCTGCCGCCCTTGCCGATCACGATCGCCTTCTGGCCTTCGCGTTCGACCCAGATCACCGCACCGATGCGCAGCAGGTTGCCGTCTTCGACGAAGCGCTCGATCTCCACCGTGGTGGCGTACGGCAGTTCTTCGCCGAGCTGGCGCATCAGCTGCTCGCGGACCAGTTCGCCGGCCAGGAAACGCTGGCTGCGGTCGGTGATTTCATCTTCGCCGAACATCGGCGGGGCCTCCGGCAGCAGCTTGAGCAGGTCGCGCACCAGCGCTTCCAGGCCGTTGCGCTTCTGCGCGGAAATGGGGTGCACGGCCGCGAAGGTGCGGCCTTCGGTGACCTGCTGCAGGAACGGCAGCAGGGCTGCCTTGTCCTTCAGCCGGTCGACCTTGTTGACCACCAGCACCACCGGAACGCCGGCGTCGCTGAGTACGTTGAACGCCAGGGTGTCTTCCTCGTCCCAGCGGCCGGCCTCGATCACCAGCATGCCGGCATCCACGCCCTCGAGCGAGCCGCGCGCGGCGCGGTTCATCACCCGGTTCATGGCGCGCTTCTGCACGCGGTGCAGGCCGGGGGTGTCGACCAGCACCAGCTGGCCTTCCGGATAGCTGGCAATGCCCAGCAGCCGGTGGCGGGTGGTCTGCGGCCGGTTGGAGACGATGCTGACCTTGGCGCCCACCAGGGCGTTGGTCAGGGTCGACTTGCCGACGTTGGGGCGGCCAATGACGGCCACGCTGCCGCAATGATGGGGGGTTGCTTCGCTCACTTGGAATCCAGTTGCTCGAGGGCGGCAGCTGCCGCCTGTTGTTCGGCCAGCCGTCGCGAGGCACCTTCGCCTTCGGTGCTGACAGCGGGATCGGCTACGCCGCAGCGTACCCGGAAGGTCTTGGCGTGATCGTCGCCTGATTCTGACACCAATTCGTACAGCGGCAATGCCTTCTGTCGGCCCTGCAGCCATTCCTGCAGGCGGGTCTTGGGGTCTTTTTCGGGCTTGCCGGTGGCCGGCAGCGCCTCCATGGAGGGGCCGAACCAGGGCAGTACCACGGCCTGGCAGGCGGCAAAGCCGGCATCCAGGTAGATCGCAGCCACCACCGCTTCCAGGGCGTCGGCCAGGATCGAGTCCCGCCGATGGCCGCCGGACTTCATTTCGCCGGGGCCCAGGGTAAGCCGCTCGCCCAGCTCCAAGGTGCGGGCGATCACCGCCAGCGCGCCCTCGCGCACCAGCTCGGCGCGGGCGCGGGTCAGCGCGCCTTCGTCGGCCTTGGGCCAGCGCTTGTAGAGCGCCTGGGCCACCATCATGTTGACGATGCTGTCGCCGAGGAATTCCAGCCGCTCGTTGTTCGGCGTGCCGGCACTGCGATGCGTCAGGGCCTGCTGGAGCAGGCCCGGATCCTGGAAGGCGTGACCAATGCGGTCACCACGTTGATAGGTTTTAGTCGGCACCGCTGAGGGTCAATTCCTGGTGTGCTTCAAATTTGCCAACCACGTCGAGGTTGCCGATCAGCGGGCGACGCACTTCGTAGTTGACCTTCATGTTCCAACCGCCACTGACGCGTTCGAACTTGATGTTCGACGGCTTCACGGTTTCGGAGTAGTTGATGTACAGGCGACGGAAGAACATTTCCTGCACCTGCCCCGGCTCCTTGTTGGCCACGCCCGGTTCCTGCGCCACGCCCTTGAGCGCGGATTTCACTGCATAGAACTCCGAATACATCGGGAACAGCTTCATGCCGATGTACAACACGAACCCGACGGCGCACAGCACGATCAGGAACGAGGTCAGGGTCATGCCACGCTGCGTGTTCATCGTCTTCATTGCGTTCTCCCCAGATACGCGGTTGGAATCAGTTGATGCCGGTGCCGATGCGGGACGGTTCGAAACCATCCTTGCAGAACCAGCCCGAGCAGTTCAGCCAGATCAGGAAGGCCTTGCCGCGGAGATTCTCCTCCGGCAGCAGGCCCCAGAAACGGCCGTCATCGCTGTTGTCGCGGTTGTCGCCCATGACCAGGTACTTGCCCGGCGGCACGGTCCACTGGCCTTCGCCACGCGGATAGTCGGTCTCCAGCACGGTATGGGTGCGGCCCGGCAGGTGCTCCACCAGCAGTGAGGCGCCCTCCCCCTGGCCACGGTGCCCAGCATACAACCCCTTGCTCTCGTACTTGAGCGGGGTGCCGTTGAGGATCACCCCATCGCCCTGGAAGGCGATCTCGTCGCCCGGGACGCCGATCACGCGCTTGATGAAGTTCTCGCCCTTGTTCGGGTCGTTGTCCGAATGGCCCGGGAAGTGGAACACCACCACGTCGCCGCGCGCCGGCTCGCCGATCGGGACGATCTTGGCGTTGTTCAGCGGCAGGCGCAGGCCATAGGCGAACTTGTTGACCAGGATGAAATCGCCGATCAGCAGGTTCGGCATCATCGAACTGGACGGGATCTTGTAAGGCTCTGCAATGAAGCTGCGCACCACCAGCACGATGGCCAGCACCGGGAAGAACGCCCGGGAGTAATCCACCAGCACCGGCTCGCTGTCCAGCAGGCCGGCCCGCGCCGCGCGGCGCTTGGCGAAGTACAACTTGTCGGCCAGCAGGATGAGGCCCGAGGCCAGCGTCAGTACGACCAGCAGGATTTCAAACAGTTTCATGCAGTGTCCTTGGGAACGGGAGCCTTACTTGTCCATCTGCAGCACGGCGAGGAAGGCTTCCTGCGGAATCTCCACGCGGCCGACCTGCTTCATGCGCTTCTTGCCTTCCTTCTGCTTCTCCAGCAGCTTCTTCTTGCGCGAAACGTCGCCACCATAGCACTTGGCCAGCACGTTCTTGCGCATGGCCTTGACCGTGGTGCGGGAGATGATCTGCGAGCCGACGGCGGCCTGGATGGCCACGTCGAACATCTGCCGCGGGATCAGTTCCTTCATCTTCTCGCACAGCTCGCGGCCGCGCCGGTCGGCATGGCTGCGGTGCACGATCAGCGACAGCGCGTCGACCTTGTCGCCGTTAATCAGCACGTCCACGCGGACGAACGGACCGGCGTCGAAACGCACGAAGTGGTAATCCAGCGAGGCATAGCCGCGGCTGACCGACTTGAGCTTGTCGAAGAAGTCCAGCACCACCTCGGCCATCGGCAGCTCATAGCTGATCTGCACCTGGCTGCCCAGGTAGTTGATGCCGATCTGGCTGCCGCGCTTTTCCTCGCACAGCTTGATGATGTTGCCGATGTACTCCTCGGGGGTGAGCACGTTGGCGCGGATGATCGGCTCGCGGATCTCATCGACCATGTTCACCGGCGGCAGCTTGGCCGGGTTGTCCATGTTGATGATGGTGCCGTCGGTCTTGAGGACCTCGTACACCACGGTCGGCGCGGTGCTGATCAGGTCCAGGTTGTATTCGCGCTCCAAGCGCTCCTGCACGATTTCCATGTGCAGCATGCCCAGGAAGCCGCAGCGGAAGCCGAAGCCCATCGCTTCGGAGCTTTCCGGCTCGAAACGCAGCGCGGCATCGTTCAGGCGCAGCTTGTCCAGCGCTTCGCGCAGGTCCGGGTAGTCTTCGGCATCGACCGGGAACAGGCCGGCGAACACGCGCGGCTGCATTTCCTGGAAGCCCGGCAGCGGCTTGGCGGCCGGGTCGGCGGCCAGGGTCAGGGTGTCGCCCACGGGCGCGCCGTGCACGTCCTTGATGCTGGCCGTCACCCAGCCCACCTCGCCCGCACGCAGGGCCGGCAGGACCTTGCGCTTGGGGGTGAACACGCCGACGTTGTCGACCTGGTGGTTGCGGCCGGTGGACATCACCTGCAGCTTGTCGCCGGCCTTGATCTGGCCCTGCATCACGCGCACCAGCGAGACCACGCCCAGGTAGTTGTCGAACCAGGAATCGATGATCAGCGCCTGCAGCTTGTCGGTATCGCGCGGCTTCGGGGCCGGGATGCGATGCACGATGGCTTCCAGCACGTCCACCACGTTCAGGCCGGTCTTGGCGCTGACCGGCACCGCGTCGGTGGCGTCGATGCCGATCACGGCTTCGATCTCGGCCTTGGCGCGCTCGATGTCGGCGGTGGGCAGGTCGATCTTGTTGATCACCGGCACCACTTCCAGGCCCTGTTCCACGGCGGTGTAGCAGTTGGCGACCGACTGCGCTTCCACGCCCTGGGCCGCATCCACCACCAGCAGCGCGCCTTCGCAGGCCGCCAGCGAGCGGCTGACTTCATAGGAGAAGTCGACGTGCCCGGGGGTGTCGATGAAATTCAGGTGGTAGGTCTGGCCATCTTTGGCCACGTACGGCAGCGATACCGACTGGGCCTTGATGGTGATGCCGCGCTCGCGCTCGATCGGATTGGAGTCGAGCACCTGCGCCTCCATCTCGCGGGCCTGGAGGCCGCCGCAAAGCTGGATGATGCGGTCGGCCAACGTGGACTTGCCGTGGTCGACGTGGGCAATGATGGAGAAGTTGCGGATGTTCCGCATCGAATCAGAGGACATAGGTGGCGGCGGCGCGTCGCGTCGTCAGGATAACGGCACATTATCGCATGGCCTGCCCCTCCCCGCGTGCCGGGGGGGCCAAATACGACCGGGCCCGCCGAAGCGGGCCCGGAAACGCAGCAGCGACGGGGTTTACTGCCCGGTCTTGACCGCCACGAAGGCGCTGTTTCCGCCGG
>NZ_JASCOP010000054.1:0-25032 GCF_029959395.1 Stenotrophomonas sp. PS02300 | reverse complement strand
CCCTGCGTGGCTGCACGTCGTTCCGGCACCGCGCGCTGCCACGCAGGGCGTGGCTCTACGCGGAACTCCAAAGGTGCCGACGCGGCGTCGGCACCCTGAACATTTCAGCCCGCCAGCTCGGCCTCCAGGCTGATCGGCACCGCGCTCAGCGCCTTGGATACCGGGCAGTTCTGCTTGGCATCATCGGCAATGGCACGGAACTGGGTCGCGTCGATGTTGGGAACCACCGCTTTGACCTTCAGGGTGATCTGCGACAGCTGCGGGCCGCCTTCCATCGACAGGTCGACCTTGGCTTCGGTGTCCAGCGAGGTGGGCACGAAGCCGGCCTCGGTGAGCTTGGCCGACAGCGCCATGGTGAAGCAGCCGGCATGTGCGGCGGCGATCAGTTCTTCCGGGTTGGTGCCCTTTTCATCGCCAAAGCGGCTGCTGAAGGCATAGCGGGTCTTGTCCAGCAGGCCGCTCTGCGGCGTGCTCAATTGTCCCTTGCCTGTCTTGAGGTCACCTTCCCAGTGCGCAGTGGCGTGACGCGAAATGCCCATCGTCGGATCCTTAGTGGGTGAATGGCAGCACCAGCGTAGACCGGCAGGCGTTAGCACCGTGTCTGGCCGTGCCGGCCTGCGGCGTGCGGCCGCACCTGGCCACCCCCTTGCCAGGCACGCGTCACCCTCGCGGTGTTGCAAAGTGCTGTTTTCAAGGCATTTCCGCACGATCCCTGTCCGCCTGCCTGGCCCGGCCAACCGCTCCCACCCCGCCGAACGGACCGTTTTTTTGGGCATGTCCTGATGCACTGCAGTAACCGCAAACGCAGAAAAGCCGAATATTTATGCGTTTGCCTATTGGCGCCGCCGCATTGTTGCCCTACATTTCGCTTGCCGATGGGTTCGGCGCGACCACACAACCAACCGATCACGGAACAGGAAACCATGGCAAAGACCGCTAAGAAGGCTGCCCCGAAGAAGGCAGTGAAGAAAGTCGCTACGAAGGCCGCCGCAAAGCCGGCCGCTCCGAAGCCGATCAAGGAAGTGCTGACCAAGTCCGGCCTGGTTGCACACATCGTCGAAGCCTCTGGCGTTGTCGCCAAGGACGTCCGCGCTGTGCTGGCCTCGCTGGAAACCGCAGTGGCCTCCTCGGTGCACAAGAAGGGCGCGGGCAGCTTCACCCTGCCGGGCCTGCTGAAGATCACCACCGTCAGCGTCGCGGCCAAGCCGAAGCGCAAGGGCATCAACCCGTTCACCAAGGAAGAGCAGTGGTTCGCCGCCAAGCCGGCCACCACCAAGCTGAAGGTGCGTCCGCTCAAGAAGCTCAAGGACGCTGCGCTCTAATCAGCGCGCTTCCTGCAGCACCCGGACGGGACGGCCATGGCCGTCCCGTTCTCTTTTGGGGCAGCGCACGCGCAGCGAAACACAGCGTTGCCAAACCCTGCCTGCGCCGGGTACGCCCGCGCAGACCCAGCTGCCACGGCCCTCGCGGCCACTACGCGCAAACCCGGAACGTACAAGGTGGAACACTGCGTGCGGCCGCGCCTGTCGCCCGGCCCCGTCGCCACGCCTAAGGTGGGCCCATCCCCCCACAGTGCACCGCCATGGCCAGCCCCTCGCAACGCTATCGCATCACCGTTACCCCGATCGAAAAGGACGGGCTGCAGTGCAGCGGACGCTGCACGATCGAACTGGAACACCGCGCCCAGCAGGACTGGATGCGGCTGCTGGAAGCGGCCCGCCGCCCGGCCGGCCTGAGCGGGGACGAACGCGCCGCAGCCATCGTCGCCACCCAGCTGCTGCAGGACCTGGCCCAGCGCCATGCCGACGAACCCACGCACCCGCTGACCGCGCTGCAGCCGAAACTGGACGAGGTGCTCAGCGCCCTGGATGCGATCCAGCGCACGCCCTGAACCCCCGCTACACTCTCCCCTCCACCGGGGAGGGTGTGCCATGCGTCGAGTCGTGTTCCTGTTGCCGCTGCTGTTTGCCGGATGTTCCTGCCAGCCCGATCGGTCGCCCACGGAAACGCCCGCAGGCACAGCGGCGACCGACCCTGCCGCCACATCCGCCGAACCGGCTCCGGCGCAGGGCGAAGGCCTGGCCGCCATGGCCCCGCCGGTATTGAGCGCGGTGGCCCCGGATGCGCCGAGCGAAACCATCACCGTCCGCAACTACATCTACGCCCTGCTGGGCAGCGACCGCAAAAGCTCCGATGCGTTCTGGAGCGGCGGCCACACCAGCGCACGCCCGGATGACGCCGTGCTGCGCAGCATCCCGCAGCTGCGCAACCTGCGCGTGGACACCGACATTCCCATTGCCCGCGATACCGCCCAGCCGTCGCGCCTGCGCGAGGTGCCGGTACGCATCCGCGCGATCACCGCCGAAGGCACCTTCCATTACACCGGCTGGTACCGCCTGCAACCGCGCCAGGACGGCAGCGGCTGGGAAATTCTCAGCGCCTCCTTGCAGCCCGCGCTCGATTGATCGCGGCGCAGCCACGCAGGAGCCCATGAAGCGCCGATTCAGGCCAACGCGCTATCGTGTCGGGGTCTCCCACCAGCGCCCGGCCACCATGAAGCTACGCCCCGTGTTCACCCGCATTGCCGCCTGTGCCGTCCTGATTGCCGCCGCCGTCGGCGCGCAGGCCGCGCCGAGCATTTCCGGCCGCGAACTGTCGGTCGGTGCCACCGATGTCCAGCAATATCTGGACGGCAGCTTCCCGCGCACCCAGGACGCCCTGGGCGGCCTGATCGCGATGACCATGAGCCATCCCAAGCTGACCCTGCCGCAGGGCAACCGCCTGGATCTGGGCTTTGACGTGGCGCTGGCCACGGCCGGCGGCGCGCCGGCCCCGCTGGGCAAGGTCAAGCTGAGCAGCGGCCTGCGCTACGACGCGCAGACCCAGGGCTTCCACCTGGACCAGCCCACGGTGGACGACTTCGTCCCGGCAAACAACGGCGGCAAGCTCGATTCGCGCACGCGCGGCCTGCTCAACACGTTCCTGGTCGATTACGCCCGCCGCGAGCCGATCTACAAGATCGACCCGACCGTGGCCGCCCTGCTGGGCGCGCTGCAGGTGCAGTCGGCCCAGGTCCAGAACGGCAAGCTGGTGGTCACCTTCAACCAGGACCTGGGCGCACTGGTGCCGGCGGGCGTGCTGGGTAGATAAGGTCACCCGACCAACGGTCGGGCGCTACCCGAAACGGCAAACGCCTGCGACGTTTACCGTTTCGGTTGCAGCATCGTGCCGGTGCACTTCTTCGAGCCGCAGCGGCACTCCCAGATCTTCTTCAGGCGCGCGGTGTGGCGCTCGGCCAGGGTGATGCCGTAGTTGTAGGTCAGCTCATCGCCCGGCTTGATGTCCTTGATGGCCTCGATGAACACCTTGTCCTCGCGGCGGTTGTCGCCCTCGGCTTCCTCGATCACCGCCTCGCAGTTGGGGTCGCAGCTGTGGTTCAGCCAGCGGGCGTCGTTGCCCTTGTAGTTGGCATCGATCACGTAATCGTCGTTCAGGGTGAACAGGAAGGTGTGACCGCTTTCCACATCCCCGGTATCATCGGCATCCACGTCGGCGTGGCTGCGCAGCAGGCCCTTGTACTGGATGACCCGCTCACCCTTCTTGAGCGGCGCCAGCGCGAACACGCCATTGCCGTGAATGGTGGACTTGCGGGCTTGGATCTTCTTGGGCATCTGGCTGGCCGTTACGTTGGGATGCTCGATTCTCGCTTAATCGCCGTGATCGTGGCCAGCTGAACAGGACGGGTTGGACGACCGGGGATAAAAGCGTACAATTTCAGTCCGCTTTATGGCTCTGCCCTCCCCATGCTCCGCGTCACCAAGCTTACCGATTACGCCACCGTCGTCCTGACCGTCCTTGCCGCTCGCCCGGGCGAGGTACTCAGTGCGACCGAACTGGCCGAATTTGCCAGCCTCGAGCCGCCCACCGTGAGCAAGCTGCTCAAGCCGCTGGCGCAGGCCGGGCTGGTGGAAGGCCTGCGCGGCGTGCGCGGCGGCTACCGGCTGACCCGCCGCCCCGACCAGATCAGCCTGTTCGAGATCGTCGAAGCCATGGAGGGCCCGCTGGGCCTGACCGAGTGCGCGCACGACCACAGCCAGTGCGGGCGCGAGCTGCAATGCGGCGCGCGCAGCAGCTGGCGGATGATCAACGACGTGGTGTCCGACGCACTGCGCAAGGTCACCCTGGCGCAGATCCTGCCCCCTCTTCCCCTTGTTGACGCCCCCCGCCGCGTGATCGCGGCGGATGTCGTCTCCTGATCCACAGGCAGCCCCCATGGCCACCGATACCCTCGACACCGTCGCCCCCGGCGACACCCCCAACCGCGAGATCCACGAGCAGCTCGGCCGCAAGTACTCGGCCGGCTTCATCACGGACATCGAATCGGATTCGCTGCCGCCTGGCCTGGACGAGGACACCATCCGTGCCCTGTCGGCCAAGAAGGAAGAGCCGGAATGGATGACGCAGTGGCGCCTGGACGCCTACCGCCACTTCCTGACCATGCCGATGCCGAACTGGGCCAAGCTGCAGATCGCCGCGATCGACCTGCAGGCGCTCAGCTACTACTCCGCGCCCAAGGGCCCGAAGTACGCCTCGCTGGATGACGTGCCCAAGGAACTGCTGGACACCTACGACAAGCTGGGCGTGCCGCTGCACGAGCGCGCCAAGCTGGCCGGCGTGGCGGTGGACGCGGTGTTCGACTCGGTCTCGGTCGGCACCACCTTCCGCAAGGAACTGGCCGAAAAGGGCGTGATCTTCTGCTCCATGTCCGAAGCCATCAAGGAACACCCGGCGCTGGTCAAGCAGTACCTGGGCAGCGTGGTGCCGGTGGGCGACAACTACTTCGCCGCGCTGAACTCGGCGGTGTTCTCCGACGGCAGCTTCGTGTTCATCCCCAAGGGCGTGCGCTGCCCGATGGAACTGAGCACCTACTTCCGCATCAACGCCGGCCACACCGGCCAGTTCGAGCGCACCCTGATCATCTGCGAGGACAAGGCGTACGTGTCCTACCTGGAAGGCTGCACCGCGCCGATGCGCGATGAGAACCAGCTGCACGCCGCGGTGGTCGAGCTGGTGGCGCTGGAAGATGCCGAGATCAAGTATTCGACCGTGCAGAACTGGTACCCCGGTGATGAGAACGGCGTTGGCGGCATCTACAACTTCGTCACCAAGCGTGCCGAATGCCGTGGCGCGCGCAGCAAGGTCACCTGGACCCAGGTTGAAACCGGTTCGGCGATCACCTGGAAGTACCCGTCCTGCGTGCTGCTGGGCGATGACTCGGTGGGCGAGTTCCACTCCGTGGCGCTGACCCACCACCGCCAGCAGGCCGACACCGGCACCAAGATGATCCACATCGGCAAGCGCACCAAGAGCAAGATCGTCAGCAAGGGCATCAGCGCCGGCCGTGGCCAGAATACCTACCGTGGCCTGGTCAAGGTGGACCGCAATGCCGATGGCGCGCGCAACTACACCCAGTGCGATTCGCTGCTGATCGGCAAGACCTCCGGCGCGCACACCTTCCCGTACATCGAGGTGAAGAACCCGAGCGCTACGGTGGAGCACGAAGCCACCACGTCGAAGATTTCCGATGACCAGATGTTCTATTGCCGCGCGCGTGGCATCGACCAGGAAAACGCGGTTTCGATGATCGTGGATGGCTTCTGCAAGCAGGTGTTCCGCGAGCTGCCGATGGAGTTCGCGGTGGAAGCCAAGAAGCTGTTGGAAGTCTCCCTTGAAGGTTCCGTGGGCTGATACGCCGCGGCTTCGTTTTGCATTTTTGCCACGCAGGGCGTGGCACTACGCGGCCTTTGGTTCGCATATTGGAAAGAACATCATGCTGAAGATTGACAACCTCCACGCCCGCATCGGCGACAAGGAAATCCTCAAGGGCCTGTCGCTGGACGTGAAGCCGGGCCAGGTGCACGCCATCATGGGCCCCAACGGCGCGGGCAAGTCCACGCTGGGCAACGTGCTGGCCGGCCGCGAAGGCTATGACGTCAGCGAAGGCGGCGTGCAGTTCGAAGGCCGCGACCTGCTGGAGCTGGCGCCGGAAGAACGCGCCGCCGCCGGCCTGTTCCTGGCCTTCCAGTACCCGGTGGAAATCCCCGGCGTGAACAACACCTACTTCCTGCGCGCCGCGCTCAACGCCCAGCGCAAGGCGCGTGGCGAGGAAGAACTCGATTCCATGCAGTTCCTCAAGCTGGTGCGCCAGAAGCTGGCCGTGCTGCACCTGAAGGATGAGCTGCTGCACCGTGGCGTCAACGAAGGCTTCTCCGGTGGCGAGAAGAAGCGCAACGAGATCTTCCAGCTCGCCGTGCTCGAGCCGAAGCTGGCGATCCTGGACGAGACCGACAGCGGCCTGGACATCGACGCGCTCAAGAGCGTGGCCGACGGCGTGAACGCGCTGCGCTCGCCGGACCGCTCCTTCCTGGTCATCACCCACTACCAGCGCCTGCTCGATTACATCAAGCCGGACGTGGTGCACGTGCTGGCTGACGGCAAGATCGTGCAGAGCGGCGGCCCCGAACTGGCCCTGGAACTGGAAGCCCACGGCTACCACTTCCTGAAGGACCGCGTGGTGCCGGAGGCAGCGGTCTGATGAGCGCCCTGCTCGATTCCCTCGCCGCCGGCTTCTGCGGCAGCGACGCCCGCCGCGCCGAGCTCGATGCCGCCCTGCAGGCCGGCCTGCCGGGCCCGCGCAGCGAAGCCTGGAAGTACACCTCGCTGCGCCAGCTCGAACGCCGTACGTTCCAGCCCGCGCCGCTGGCCGCGCCCGAGATCGACCCTGCCCTGCTGGCCGACATTCCGTCGCCGCGGCTGGTGTTCGTCAACGGCCGCCCGTCCGCCGCGCACAGCGATGTGTCGGCGCTGCCGGCCGGCGTACAGGTGCAGACCCTGTCCTCGGCGCTGGCCGCCGGTGAGGAAGCCCTGCGCTTCCTGGGCCGCCGCTTCGAGCGCAGCGAAGAGGTCTTCGCCCGCCTCAATGCCGCCCTCGCCGATGAAGGCGTGCTGGTGCGCGTGGGCGACGGCGTGCAGGTTGAAACCCCGCTGCAGCTGGTCTTCATCAGCGCCGCCGGTGGCAGTGACCTGGCCTGGCATCACCGCCACCTGATCGAACTGCGCGCCGGTGCCGCGCTCGGCGTGGTCGAGCATCACCTGGATGCCGGCGATGCCGCGCACCTGGGCAACACCCTGGTGCACGTGCACCTGGCCCAGGACGCGGTGCTCTCGCACGCCCGCGTGCAGGCCGATGGCAGCCGCGCCACCGCGCTGCTGCGCACCGATGCCGTGCTGGCCCGCAACGCGCAGTACCGCCGCGTGGACCTGGAGCTGGGCGCCGCGCTCAGCCGCCACGAACTCAACGTGCGCCTGGAAGGCGACAACGCCCAGCTGACCGCCAACGGCGTGCTGCTCGGCAACGGCCGCCGCCATGTCGATACCCGCCTAGGCATCGAACACATCGCGCGCGATACCGCCTCGGAAATGGTGTGGCGCGGCGTGGCCGCCAACCGCAGCCGCGTGGTCTTCCACGGCGGCATCCACATCCGTGCCGGCGCCGATGGCACCGACGCCAACCTCTCCAACAAGAACCTGCTGCTTTCGGCCGACGCCGAAATCGATACCCAGCCCACGCTGGTGATCGACGCCGACGAGGTGAAGGCTGCACACGGCGCCACCGTCGGCCAGCTCGATGCCAACGCCCTGTTCTACCTGCGCTCGCGCGGCCTGCCGGCCCAGCAGGCGCAGCAGCTGCTCAGCGCCGCGTTCTGCCACGAGCCGCTGAACGTGCTCGACGCGCGCCTGACCGAACAGCTGCGCCGCCAGCTGGACCTCGCGCTGGCCAAGGCAGGCGTGGCATGAACCTCTCCACCCCGCGCCCGGTGGCCGACCCAATCGCCGCCCCCGACTGGGACCGCGTGCGCCTGGACTTCCCGCTGCTGATGCGGGAAGTGCACGGCAAGCCGCTGGTGTACTTCGACAACGCCAACACCGGCCAGAAGCCGGTGCAGGTGATCGGCGCGGTGGATGAGTTCTACCGCCGCTACAACGCCAACGTCAGCCGTGCGGTGCATGCGCTGGGCACCGAGGCCACCGACGCCTACGAAGGCGCGCGCAGCAAGCTGGCGCGCTTCCTCAACGTGCGCGCCAGCGAACTCATCCTGTGCAGCGGCACCACCTTTGCCATCAACCTGGTGGCCTATTCGTGGGCCCTGCCGCGGCTGAAGGCCGGCGATGTCATCCTGGTATCGCGCATGGAGCACCACGCCAACATCGTGCCGTGGCAGCTGGTGGCCCAGCGCACCGGCGCCACCATCCGCGTGGCCGAGATCACCCCCGAAGGTGCGCTGGACCTGGATGCCCTGCGCAAGGCCATGACCCCCGAGGTCAAGCTGCTTGCCGTGGCCCACGTCTCCAACGTGCTGGGCACGGTCAACCCGGTGCGCGAGATCTGCCGGGAAGCACGCAAGCGCGGCATCATCACCGTGGTGGACGGCTCGCAGGCCGTGCCGCACCGCAAGGTCGACATTGCCGCCATCGGCTGCGATTTCTACGCCATTACCGGCCACAAGATGTGCGGCCCTACCGGCACCGGTGCACTGTGGGCCAAACGCGAGCATCTGGATGCCATGCCGCCGTTCCTGGGCGGCGGCGAGATGATCAAGGAAGTCAGCTTCGAGGGCACCGTGTTCAACGATGCCCCACACAAGTTCGAAGCCGGCACCCCGAACATCGCCGGCTTCATCGGCCTCGGCGTGGCGGTGGACTACCTGGAATCATTGGGCCTGGAGCATGTGGAAGCGCGCGAAAGCGAGCTGCTGGCGCACTTCACCGAAGAACTGAACAAGATCGACGGCCTGCGCATCTTCGGCACCACGCCGGACAAGGCGGCGGTGGTCTCCTTCCTGATCGAAGGCGCGCACGCGCACGACCTGGCCACCCTGCTGGATCTGGAAGGCGTGGCCATCCGCTCCGGCCAGCATTGCGCGCACCCGCTGCTGCAGTACTACGGCGTGGCGGCCACCTGCCGTGCGTCGCTGGCGTTCTACAACACGCACGCCGAGATCGAGCGCTTCATCGCAGCGCTGAACAAGGTTCGCAAGCTGCTGGGCTGATCGTGCCTGATCGCAACTCCGTCAGCCGCTGCTCAATGGCTCGACACGAGTGCGATCAAACCGATCAGAAGCAACGACGCACTACTGAGCACGACCAGTCGCAGCGTCAGTCGTTGCACCCCTGTCAGATCCGAGCCGTGTTGCGAAAAAGCAAGTAACCAGACCCCGCGCCAACACGCGAACCAGCCGTCAATGTGCTTGATGCCGACTTGCTCCAGCTTTTCTGGCCTGTATTTCTTAAGCCAGAACAGCAATTTGAGGGTGGCCATGGTGCTCACCCAGATCGTTATTGCAATAAGTGCAAGAAGCACGGGGTATCGATCAGACATCTCGTCAAGGGTCATCGGTCGGGCACCAAAGTGTCGTAGAGCATAAAGTCACCAAAGGGATGAAATGCCTGGGAAACCAAAGGGTAGTTCTCCGCGCCTGGATCCGCCGTGTGCACGCCCGAAATCGCATACAGCTTGTCCAGCAACTTACTGAAGTCCGCCACGCAAGGCCTCCTTCATTCCTGGCGCCGTACTCCCGGCCTCCTCCAATGAGATTTCGATCCTGGCAATGGACGTCCACTTCATTTGATGTCCTGCAGGTCCAGAATGACATCGCCGAATGTCTCACGCTTCACTGGCACAGGAAGACGCAATGGACGGACCTCAAGGGGTGCATGAAGCTCACCGAGAAGAAGATCATCGGTAGTGCCGTTCCTGGGCGTGACCCTGAAGGTTCCAGTCACTGAAACCCAGGAATACGCAAACTGATCGAAGATCCGCTCCTGAACGTCAACGGGACCTCGCAGGCGCAGCGCCACTTCGTCGGTTGCACCCGCATCGAACAGTTCCTTGCTGGAAGACAGCACGAACAGCCCCCTGGAAACGCCGAGATAGCCTTCAACCCGCACCGCGTGGCCGTCGAACCGGTTCGAGTGCTCTGCAAGACCGCGGAACGTCACCCGGCAAGCGACTTTCTCATCTGCAGCACACTGCGACGGCTTCGGCGCCGCGTCTCCCGGAACAGCGGTACATGCCGCCAGAGCGGCGACTGTCAACAAAAGCGTGGCAACCATGCAGACAAGCTTCACTTGATGCCCTCCTTTGCCTAGAACTGAAAGCGTGCGCGTGTGCCGATGGCCAACGCGATGAGTGGCCCGGACAGGATGCGCGCAATGTCTACGGCCAGTGCACGCAGGGGCTGTCCGGCCGCGCGTGCCACCCGCGAGTAGCCGAAGAATCCTGCGAACCGTCCGCTGAGAGCCGCCTTTGCGTAGTAGGACTTTGCCATTCCGTAATCTGGCGGATCGGACTCTTCAAACCATTGTGCGAAGCCCAGCAGGAGTTCCGGGGTTTCCTCATATCCCGCAGATATCTCAAGGAACCTGAGGGACTGGGGAAACTCCTTCCTCTTCAGGGTTACGCGCGCCAAGTACAGGAACGTGACGGCGTTTGGGGCGATCAGTGAAGCCCTTCGGTAGCTGTCAATTGATCTATCCAGATCAACGGAGACGTCCTGACCGCCGTCTTCGAAGACCATCCCACGGCACGAGTACCCGTCAACGCGATCCATCTCGTCTTCGGATCTGATCAATTCCTCTGCAAGCGCAAGCGCCTGAGCCGCCTGCCCTTTTTCAAGGAGGCGAACCCCGATCCTGAAGTTCTGATGGACCTTTCTCATGACTGAAAAACTCCTGTCAATCTCGCCTCGGAGATGTGCCGAGTCTGGGCGCTGGCCAGTCAGTTCAACGTTCAATGGTGGCCCGTTCCAGCACCCCCATCCGGTTCGAATCAACCGGATCAGCGTGAGGGCTTCCAACGCCATCCCGTATCCAATGGAAAACCCCCGTCACCCGCAGGAATCTGAGGTCCTCGGGCAGATCCTTCGGTGAAAACCTGTCACCGCCCACATTCCTCCCCGGATACACGACCAGGGAGCTGGCGGAATCCCTGAGCCTCATCGCTTCAAGGGTCGGAAAAAGGAGAACAACGTCGTTCACCTCATCCACCCACGCCCCAACCGACACCTTCATCCCGTCAAATCGATCCGGAGACGCAAGAATACTCGCGAGCGACGTCCAGTCGTGCCTAGCGGCCAACACAGCCATTCAAGCGACCTTTGAGGCTGGCATGAACTCCTTCGATATCGTATCGCTCCAGATCTTCGTGTGAACCCACGCGCCCTGCTCGTTCCAGCCACTTCATGGCTTCGCCGCAGTTCTGCGGTCCACCGCGTTCTCCCAAGTACACAGCCAAAGATCTCATGGCGCCCACGTCCCCCTGCTTCGAGGCAATTCTCAGCCAGGGAAGTGCGAGCTCAATGTCCGCCTCACCGAAAGCATAGTGATCGGCAACCCGCATCGCAGCCGCCCTGTTGCCACCATTGGCGAGCTCCGTCTGCACTGCGAGGTCCTCGCGGGACAGGTGAAACGGGGCCGCCGTGGATTCCAGCGCGACTGGCGACTGAACAGCGGGGGGCATGGGAGGAACGGCCTCTGAGCGGTGACAGCCTGCAAGAGGGCAAAGAATCAGGATCGTCATAAGCATCCCGGTCAACTCTGTGTTCGACAGGCGAACCCCGACCTCGACGTTTTGATCGACCTTTCTCATTGTCTCGAAAATCCTCTCATGATCGCCCTGGAAACGCGCCAAGGTTTGGGCACTGCCAGTTGACCATTCCCTTGCATGCCTTGTCGCCCATGGCTATGACAACGGGGCAAGCAGCCCATCAATATAGTCACCAAGACCGACCACATCGTCGAAACCACCGATCAAATCGTCGTCCATCACCTTCCTGACTTCCGCCACCCCGCCCAGCCTTTCCACCACGGATCGCATGAAGCCCAATTCCCCCATGAACAGCGTTGTATCCTGATCCAGCCGAATGATCCATTGCCGGTCGAGAGAGAATACGTAGTGGTCGCGCAGGAAACTGTCATTCTCGTCCCAGTACGTGCGAATGGATTCCATATCCGGCTTGATGTGGACGCCGCTCAACAGATCAGAGGCGTTCCTGTACCTGACTGCACCGAGTCCCGAAGGATACCCGGTCGCTTGGCTGTGTACCGCCATCCAGCGTTCCCACACGCTATCCGGTGCCAGATCCTCATAGGAGGTTCGGTCAAAGGCCATTCCAGCCCAGCCCTGGATCGCGAAGGGCAGATCAGGGGGCATCGTCGGCAATACGATGGACTCGATGAAGTTCAGCCAAGCAGCCGTCGGGGAGAGCCCAAGGGCTTCCGGGGAATGATCAGCCATCTCGTCCACGCTCATCGTTGGGGACAAGGTCAAGATCTGGCGGCACCCCTGCCCCCTGGATCACCACGCTGAACTGCTCTTCGGCATTGTTTCCATAGCAGTCCACGAGTATCACGACCCCGGCAGCTTCAGCGTGGAACAGGGCCGAGTCCTTGGTGAAGGCCGCAACTGCCACCATGGAGGTGACGGCAAATCCGCTCACGGGCGCAAATCCAAGATAGTCCTTCTCGTGAAAGCCAATCTCGCCTTCAAGGAGACCCAGTCTGTGCTCGACGCACTGCATGACCCTGAGCGCTTCGGCCAGGCCGACATAGGCACGTACGAGGCCAGGGGCATCGCGAATATCCCGCGGCCACACAAAGTCCCCCTCGAATGACCTGGCCCGGAAGTCCTCGGTACGCAGGCTGCAGGAGGCCGCTTCATTGATGGCCTGGACCAGAGCAGCGCCGTGGCGTAGCCGCAGGTGCGCGCGCTCCCTCTCATCGGCCAGCAACATTCGCCGCTTACGCACCTCATCCCAGCGATCGTTCTCCACTTTTTCCGCCCTCGAGTAAAGCTGTTGTCACCTCAAAGACACCGCCGATACCGAGTTCCGCTACAACTCGCGCTTCCATTGTGCGATGTCCCCCGGAGCGTCTTCGAGGAGAGCCGCGCCCACGCGCGTTGCGTTCGAGGCGTCAATTGCAACCCTCAACGTCTCCCTCTGCCCAATCCCTCTCGAGTACACCAGGGAACCTTTCAGCAGCAGATCATCCTGCAAGCGCTTCAAGATCGCTTCGAGCCCAGTTCGATGCGCTTCCGCGAGGTGATCCCATGCAGGGAACCAGGCATGCAGATCGGGAGCAGCCTGTGCACTTTCCAGAAGCGAAGCAATGCACAGATAGGCCGCCGCCGATATCTCCACGACAGCATGGAGGCGATCGTCTTGCCCACCATCCCAGGCGATTACCTTGAAATAGCAGTAGTCAGCGCCAAACGCCTGCCTGGCGACCCCTTCGGTCACTCCATCGTAGTACCCAAACGCGATAACGCCCGTTACGTCCAATACTGCCTCCCTTAAGCAATCCTGATCGCCCGCCGGATCCGACCTTCCAATCAGACCACCGGTTGGCCCGCATTCCTGACCCAGCCATGAAAGCCCGACATCCGACGTCCAATGAGCGTACCGAAAACCGAGCAGGCGAAGCTGGCGGCACTACTGAGGATCAGCAGGAAGGGGGAACCAAGGTAGATGCCCATCAACAGGGAAACCGCCAACGACGAGCACTCGACATGGACGATTCATTGAAGTCCGAATACGCCCATCACGGCGAAGAGTGCGTAACTAGCGAACAGCGCGCGGAATGCCCAGCGCTGCGGGGGCCTCAGTCCGGCACCACCCGAGGTGAATCCCAGTCTGGCGAATCCGCGGTAGCACCGCAGTCCGAAGTCAACCCGCCCTATCCCAACCGCCTGCAGCAGATCAGGTCGATTCCGTTCAAGCACCCTCACGGTGCGCCAGACCCAGATCGTACTGACGATCGCCATCAGGCAGACGATGGCTACAAACACCTTGTGCGATTCCACGAACGCTTGATTCATTCACCCCTCCGGGGGTTGCAGGTACCCTTGGCCGAAAACTCATTGGGCGTGGCATTCGCATAGGTCATCACGGATTCGGTGCCATCCAACTCGGTTTCCAGATTGTCTGCCACAAGAACTTCGTACGCACCCACCTGCGCGAACGCTACTACCTCTTCCTTCCGACCTTCCGCATTCCAGTAGTAGCCCGTCGCTTTGGATGGATCGATCCTTAGACGCCCGCCCTCCCTTGAAACTCCCTGGCACAGGAAGTCCGCCGATGCCAGCATCACGAACCGCTTGTCGGGCGTGACTACGGCGACCTCGACAGCGCTCGGCCCGGCAAGTGCAAACGACAATGCGCCATTGTCATTCCACAATGCGCGTGATTCCTCCGGCGCTGACGGGGGAAGGTACCGGCCCTCCGAAATATCGCCCCCGCATCCAGCCAGCGGCAACAGGCACAGAGAACCCGCCCACCAGCGGAGCCTGCTCATGGCTTCCTGCACTCAGCACCCAGCACGGTCGACAACAGCACCCCGACGACGCCGAGACACCGCGCCGTTCTCCCTTCCCCGCGTTGCCTCTTGAGACCCATCCGGCGCCCTCCCTGACCGTATGTATGGCCCCATCGGCCGGTGAGGTCAAGAGACCGCCGGTCGAGGGTATGCAATCGAGGCAGCAGCTGATCACAGCGGACGAACTCCTTACTCCTAAGGAACATAGACGAGTACAACCTGGTACATGTACCCGTCCTGGCCTTCCCGGACATGCACTTGAAGGACAAGATCGCTCCGTCCTTCCTCTCCAGTGTAAAGATCCACCAAGACCTCCCAGAATTCTCCGACCCAGATGCATACGGATGAATCCCATGACGCTTCAGGCAACCCAATCAGATGGGCACCATATTCTTGAATGTTTGACTTGATACGACCCCAGGCATCTGGCGTGCGAAATGAAACGCGAGGAAGCTGAGGCTCATCCCCGATGACCAGCGCGTCCACAATTGAGGACAGGGTCGGGCGCCATGCGTCGGGGACGCGCGACTCCCTCTCTCCATCCTTCACAACCTTCACTGCATTCATGAGTAGTCCTTGGAATGCAATCTTGCAGCCCAGGCGTCTGCTCAGGGACGACCAACCGCCGACAAGATAGCGTCGATTCCAACAATTGCGCAGACACGAAGCGCAGCCTCTCGGACTTCGGACGCTGTCAAAAGCGGCGGCACAGTTCCAACGATTGGCGTCCCCGGTAGAGTTCGAGAAACAGTACGCGCTAAACGGCTGACGACCATCTACAAAACCCCGGGCGATTCATTTTTATGCTGAATGGATGCCTCTTCATAGTCCAGGACGCCCTGCCCGGCAAAGCACTCCAGAAAATTCACCACACCAGAAAAGTTGACGTCTGGCGGGACATCGACGGAAAAGAAGGACGGGACATTACTCAACTCCGTTGCACAACCCAAGCCAGATAGCTTGCTTCTAAGCTCAGCTACCCGATCAACCTCGTATACGATGACTCGAACCGTAGAGTGTCCGCCTCCCGCCAGACATTTCTGGAATGTCAACTGTCCGTCCACATGCGACGCAGCAACAACATCACCGGAACTAATCAGATTTACATAGAAGGGAACGTTATCCACACGATAGCTGCCATCACTGAGAGGGATTGCCCAAAGATTCTCCCAATCCACGGGAGGATACCCGTCATCCCCACAGGGCAACTTGAATGCGACTTTCACGTACTCTGCTCTATTCATGGCAATCGCTCTTTTGGCGGACCCCACTCGCTCCTACTACCGTTGTCCAAATTACACTGACTGCAGAGCACTTGTCAGACCATCCCGAGCAGCCACCAGCGTTGCACGAGCGAACGCGATAGCCAACATCACATTGAACCCGGATGGGAGCCTTCTTGGTCGAAAGCCAGGTTGCCGTGTGGAAGGCCGGGGTAACGGGTGGCAACACGACCGTTACGGTTGCGATACCTGAGAACGGACTGCAGCCCGCGCGCGCTTGCCGGCCATGCGACGAAGCGCGTATGCCATAATGAGAACCCTTCTCATTAATGTCACTGGATGTCGTCGGTCGCCCCCAGTGCCGCGAGCACCTCACCGCTGCACGCATACCTGCAGGCCCCGCCGGGCCATGCGCGGGCACGCGCCTCGTTCACCGAACGCCATGCGCGCACGCTCGCTGGCAGCCTGACCGTGCTGGCCCATGCTGCCGTCATCGCGCTGCTGCTCTGGACCCACGTTGCCAGCACGCCGGTGCTGCCGCCCCCGCCGGCCGACCGCACCCAGCTGGTGCTGCTGCCCCCGCGCGCGCCGGAAGTACCGCTGGAAGACATCGTCGCGCCCACCCCCAGCACGGCCGCCGCGCTCCAGCAGCAAAAGCCGGAACCCCCGCGCGAGCTGCCCAGGACGCCGCCCCGCGAGACGGCCCGCTGGGTGATCCCGCCACCGACCCCGCCGCAGCCCAAGCCGGATTCGCCAGCGCCGCTGCAGCAGCAGGCCTCGGTCGCCGCGTCGCCGCCCAGCCCACCGCTGCCGCCCGGCCCCAGCGAGACCACGCCCGGACGCGACAGCTGGGAAGGCCGGGTCATGGCGCGGCTGGAACGCTTCCGTCGTTACCCCCACGCCGCGCGGGCGCGCCGCCATGAGGGCATCGTGCAGGTACGGGTGAGCCTGGCCCGCGATGGCCAGTTGCTTGCGCTGGCGGTGGAGCAGAGCTCGGGCTACACGATGCTGGACCAGGCCGCGCTGGATACCTTCCGCCGGGCGGCACCGTTGCCGGCCGTGCCGGATGACCGGCCGGCACCGGTGGAACTGTCGTTCCCGGTGGAGTTCTTCATCCGCTGAGCGCCCGCGCAGGCGTGCTATTCGGTCAGCGCCGTGCGCATCTCGCGCTCGATCTGTTCGACCAGCAGCAGGTTGGCGTGCACCGGCTCGCGCTCATAGGCGCGTTTGGCCGCGTCCTGGGCTTCGCCCAGCAGGCGGAAGCGCGCCTCGGCACTCTCCACCACCCGCGCGGAAGCGAAACGCGACGCCGCCTGGTAGTAGAGCTCCTGGACATCGCCCAGGTCGCGCGCGCGCTGCCGCCAGCGCGCGGCCGGCACATCATTGCCGGGGGTGGCTTCGTAGTGCGCGATCAGCCGCTTGATCGCCACCAGGTCGTCATCCTTGGCGGCGGCGGTCACCACGGCCAACTGGCGGGGCGACAGGTAGCGGTCGTCCGTCGGGGGGCCTTCACCGCAGCCGGGCAGCGCCAACAGAAACACGCAGGACAGGAGAATGGACTTCATAGCCGCACGATCCTGACAGTGCCTGGCCCGCACGGCCAACGCACCGTTCCTATCAAAAAGCCGCATTGCATAGGCAGCGCCACTGCTACCCGCCACCGGCGCCCCGCTCTAGAATGACGGCATGAGCACCCTGACCTTCCGTGCGGCCACGCTGGCCGACATTCCCGCCCTCATCACCCTGGTCACCTCGGCCTACCGTGGCGACGCCAGCCGCGCCGGCTGGACCACCGAAGCGGACATGCTGGACGGCGCGCGCATTGACGCAACCGGCCTGCAAGCCGATATCGAGCGCCCGCGCAGCACCGTCCTGCTGGCCGAACGCGACGGCCAGCTGCTGGCCTGCGCGCATGTGGCCGATGACCACGGCAAGGGCTACTTCGGCATGTTTTCGGTGGACCCGGCCCAGCAGGGCGGCGGCATCGGCAAGCAGGTGATGGACGCTGCCGAAGCCCACGCCGCGCGCGAATGGGGCGTGCCGGTGATGCAGATGACGGTGATCGACATCCGCGACGAGCTGATCGCCTTCTACGAACGCCGTGGCTACCAGCGCACCGGCATCAAGAAGCCGTTCCCGTACGGGGATGAGCGCTTCGGCATTCCCAAGCGCGACGACCTGCGCTTCGAGATCCTGGAAAAGCCGCTGGCGGCCCACGCATGAGCGAGACCTGGACCTTCGTCTGCGCCACGGCCGAGCTGCTGCCGGGCGAGATGAAGAGCACCTTCGACGAGGTCACCGGTACGCTGATCTTGGTGTTCAACCTGGACGGCGAGCTGTACGCCCTTGAAGACCAGTGCACCCACGAGGAATTCGAGCTGTCCTCGGGCACGTTCGATACCGAGGAAGGCAGCATCGAATGCGTGCTGCACAGCGCGCGCTTCGATGTGCGCGATGGCCGTGCCCTGTGTGCCCCGGCCTATACGGCGGTGCCGAAGTTTCCGGTGAAGCGGGAGCACGACGCCGTGTGGACCCGCGACGACCGCGACTGATCTCACAGAACTGAATACCCGGTCCACGCCCGGGACCGGTTCTGTGACGCCTGGCACCAGGCGGCGGATGCGAATCATTATCGTTTCTGTTAATTTATTGTCATGGCCATCGCCCGTGACGCCACCGCTGCCCGCCCGTTTCCGCTCCTGCTGAGTGCGGTGCTGCTGGCATGCCTGCTGGTTGGCATCGTCGGCTGGCTTGGCGCTCACGGATCGAACCACCCTGCCCAGGCGCCCGGCCCCGTGGTCTCGGCAGGCTCGCCGCTGCAATCCGGAAAACCGGCACCCGACCGGCCGGACGTCAGCCTGCACGCCGCAGCGGTCGTGGAAAAGGATCCCGACGCCGGTCGCCAGGGCAAGGCGCCCGCGCATGCCACCGCGTCAGCAACGGCGGCACACCCGACCGCCACCCAACCGCCTGCGCCGTGGGGCTCAACCCCCATCCCCGCGCGCACGCTGCGTTCGCACCTGTCCCAGGCCCCACCGGCCCGCGCGTAGTTCCTGACTGCTTTTCCGCACGTCGCACCCCCGTACCCGATTCCCGTCCACGCCCCTGCGTGCGCGCCCCACGCTGCGCGCCCGGCGGCATTCCTCATTCCGTTTCCAGGTCTACCACCACCATGATCAAGAGCCGCAAGCATTCCTTCCCCACCCGCAGTGCCGCCAGCCTGGCCACCGCCAGCCTCGTCACCGGCCTCAGCCTGGCCATGCTGCCGGTGGCCGCCCAGGCCGAGTCGGCCAGTGACACCCCGCGCACGCTTGACCAGGTGCAGGTGCAGGCCGCCCGCGGCTTCAAGGTCGACAAGGTCGCCTCGCCCAAGTTCACCCAGTCCCTGCAGGACACCCCGCAGACCATCCAGATCATCAGCCGCGACCTGTTCACCCAGCAGGGCGCCACCACGCTGACCGATGCGCTGCGCAACAGCCCGGGCGTGGGCACGTTCTATGTCGGCGAGAACGGCAACACCAACACCGGCGACAGCATCTTCATGCGCGGGTTCGATACCTCCAGCAGCATCTTCGTGGACGGCGTGCGCGATGTCGGCTCGATCTCGCGCGATGTGTTCAACACCGAACAGGTGGAAGTGTCCAAGGGCCCGGCCGGCACCGACAACGGCCGCTCCGCGCCGACCGGTTCGATCAACATGGTGAGCAAGCAGGCCAACCTGCATGACGCGGTGAGCGGCACCGTGTCGGTCGGCAGCGACAGCCAGCAGCGCGCGTCGGCCGACTGGAACCAGTCCCTCGGCGCCACCAGCGCGTTGCGTCTGAATGCCATGTGGCAGGACAGCGACCAGCCGGGCCGTGACCACGTGAACAACTCGCGCTGGGGCATCGCCCCATCGCTGGCGTTCGGGCTGGGGACCAGCACCCGCTATATCCTCAACCTGCTGTACGTGGACCAGCAGAACGTTCCCGACGGCGGCGTGCCGACCCTGGGCCTGCCCGGCTGGACCCCGCAGCCCACGCTGGAACAGCTGGCCGGCCATCCGGTGAACCCGGAGAATTTCTACGGCACCCGCGCCGACCATGACGATGTCACCGCGAAGATGGCCACCTTCCGCATCGAGCACGACTTCAATGACAACGTGCGCCTGACCAACACCGCACGCTGGGGCCGCACCGACCAGGACTACATGCTCACCGCCTTCATGGGCACCGGCACGCGCGGTGCCAACGGCGCGCCAAGCGGCAACATCCGCTACACCGACCCGAACAACCTGGACACCTACACCATCGCGCGCAGCCTGCCGACCTTCAAGGACCAGCAGAACACCATCCTCACCGACCAGCTCAACCTGCGCGCGGACTTCAGCACCGGCGCCATCGTGCACAACCTCAGCACCGGCGTGGAGTTCACCCGTGAAGAGCTCAAGACCTTCGGGCAGGCGGCCACCAACGGCACCACCTGGTCGCCGGCCAACCTGTACAACCCGGACTGGAACGCCACCGGCCTGACCTGGGCGCACAACGGCGCCGACAGCCGCGGCAAGACCACCACCTCGTCGGTGTACCTGTTCGACACGCTGAACTTTACCGACAGCTTCCTGGTCACCGCCGGCCTGCGTGCGGACCATTACAAGACCGAGTACCAGAGCGCGGTGGTGTGCGGCGGGCGCGGCCCGGCGTGCGGCAGCAATCCGGTGGGCACGGTGATTCCCAATCCGTCGCTGGAGCATTCCGATACCCTGCTCAACTGGAAGCTGGGCGCGGTGTACAAGGTCGGCGACATCGTCAGCCTGTACGGCAACTACGCGTTGTCCCAGCAGCCCCCGGGCGGCAGCAACTTCCAGCTGAGCAGCTCGGCCAGCAGCGCCGACAACCCCAGCCTGGACCCGCAGAAGGCCAAGACGCTTGAAGTGGGCACCAAGTGGGCCTTCCTCGACGATGCACTGGCCTTCAACGTCGCCCTGTTCAAGACCGAAGTCAGCAACGAGATCAACACCCAGGTGCTGGACGATGCCGGCAATCCGACCCAGACCGGCAAGAAGTCGGTCCAGGGCATCGAGGTGTCCACCGTGGGCCGCATCACCGACAACTGGTCGGTGTCGGCCGGTTACAGCCACCTGGATACCGAAGTGGAGGAAGGCGCCAACGTGGCCGCCGATGGCACCCGCAACCTGACCTACACGCCAGGTGCGACCTTCACCAGCTGGACCAGCTACACCTTCCCGTTCGGGCTGACCGTGGGCGGTGGCGTGCGTTACGCCGGCCGCATGCACCGCGGTACCGACGGCGCGGTGGGCACCCCGGCGTTCACCAAGTCGTACACGGTGTACGACGCAGTGGCCTCGTATGAAATCAACGAGCACCTGGTGCTGCGCTTGAACGCCTACAACCTGTTCGACAAGGACTATGTGGCCGCGATCAACAAGAGCGGCTACCGTTACACCCCGGGCGCCCCGCGCAGCGTGCTGTTCAGCGCGGACTTCCGCTTCTGATCCACCAAGGACCCTGCCATGCTCCTGCACGTTCCCGATGTCCTCACTGCCGACGAACTGGCCCACCTGCAGCGCGCGCTTGCGGCGGCAGACTGGACCGACGGCCGCGAGACCGTGGGCGTGCAGGGCGCGCAGGTCAAGCGCAACCAGCAGCTGCCTGACGCCGCGCCGCTGAAGGTCGAGCTGGGCAGGATCGTGCTGGCGGCGCTGGAACGGCACCCGCTGTTCTTCGCCGCCGCACTGCCGCTGCGTATCCTGCCCCCGCGTTTCAACCGCTACCAGGGCGGTGGCGAGTATGGCTTCCATGTGGATGGCGCGGTGATGATCACTGACAGCCAGGGCGTGCGCAGCCACCTGCGCTCGGACGTGTCATGCACGTTGTTCCTCAACGCGCCGGAGGACTACGAAGGTGGCGAACTGGTCATCAGCGATACCTACGGCGAGCATGAGGTGAAGCTGCCTGCCGGCGACCTGGTGCTGTACCCGTCGAGCAGCCTGCACAAGGTCAACCCGGTCACACAGGGGGCGCGGCTGGCCTCGTTCTTCTGGGTGCAGAGCATGGTCCGCGACGATGGCGCACGGCGGATGCTGCTGGAGATGGATGGCGCGATCGAGAAGCTGCGCGTGACCGGCGGCGATCCGGGGGCGGTGCTGCAGTTGACCGGGGTGTATCACAACCTGTTGCGGCGCTGGACCGAGACCTGACGTTGTAAATCATTCCTATTTGCGTTTGTTACAACCGCTCTCTACAATCCCCGCCGCGCCAGGACTGCTGGTGCGCTGTCGAAGGGATCCCGTCTTGCGCCACCCCCACCGCCACCGCAGCTTTGCCCCCGCCATGCGCGGGCAGCGCCCGGCGTTGGCGACGGTACTGGCGTGGCTGGCCCTGCTCTCGATGCTGCTGGGCAGCCTGCCGCTGCTGGAACAGCGTCTGCCCGGCACCGCCTCTCTGGTGCTGCAGCAGCCAGCCGAAGAACGTCCCGGCGACAACCGCTTGCAGGAAGAAGCCCCGGCCAAGCCGCGCCGGATGGCCAGTGCCCGCCCGGCGGCCACGCCGCCGCGCCTGCCGCAGCCGCCGCTGACCGATTCTCTGGATGCCCTGCTGGGCACGCTGGCCGAGCTGCCGCCGCAGGTGGTGCCCACCATCGATTCCGCCCCGGCCACGCCGTTGCCGGCGCCCCCCGGGTTGCGCGTCCAGCGCGGCCAGGCCCCTCCGCAGGCCTGATCCCGCCCGCGTCCGCGTCGCCGCACCTGCACGACCGTCGCTGAGCGCACCGCTGCTGCCTGCCCCGCAGGCTCCTGACGATTTCCAGATTCCGCTGCGGCCCTCGGCCACGGCGTTCCCGCGTTCGCACCCTTTTCGAGGTACTTCCCATGGCCCAGCGCCATCGTCGTCGCACGTCCCTGTCCCGCTGCTCGTTGAGCGTTGCCCTGCTGGGCGCGCTCAGCGCCCCCGCCTTCGCCGCCGGCGATGTCGCGGGCGACCCCAAGACACTGGACCAGGTGGTGGTCACCGCCTCGGGCTTCGAACAGAAGATCACCGATGCCCCGGCCAGCATCAGCGTGGTCAGCCGCGAGGAACTGGCCAAGCGCCCGTACACCAGCCTGGTGGATGCGCTGCGCGACGTGGAAGGCATCGACGTGGGCATGGAAACCACCGACAAGAACGGCCGCGCCACCATTTCCATGCGCGGCATGCCGTCCGAATACACGCTGGTGCTGATCGACGGCCGCCGCCAGAGCAACGTGGGCCAGCTGTACCCGAACAACTTCGGCGGCGGCCAGTTCGCCTACCTGCCGCCGCTGGATGCGATCGAGCGCATCGAAGTGGTGCGCGGCCCGATGTCCACGCTGTACGGCTCCGACGCCATGGGGGGCGTCATCAACATCATCACCCGGCGCAACCAGGACAGCTGGCACGGCTCGGTCACCCAGGGCTTCACCGTGCAGCAGGACGACCAGTTCGGCGATGCGCGCACCACCGATGTGTACCTCACCGGCCCGCTGGTGAAGGACCGCGTGGCGCTGGCCGTGCGCGGCAGCTACTACGATGCCAAGGCGTCGAACCCGGAATGGGACGACCTGCCGCTACCCGACGGCACCCTGTGGGAGCGCAGCATCGGCTTCGGCGGCGGCGGCAAGGCGGTGGCCAACACCAACTGGAACACCGGCGTGCGCCTGGGCTTCACGATCAATGACGACCATGACCTGTCGCTGGATTACGACGTGTCGCGGCAGAAGTACGACAACAGCGAAGGCCAGACCGGCACGCTGGACAGCCTGGCCAGCCTGTGGCGCGTGGGTAATGCCACCATCCCGAACCCGAACGGCACCGGCACCCTCACCCGCCGCGTGGTGCAGCCGCGCGTGGGCTACACCGCCTACCAGCGCTACGAGCGCGACCAGCTGGCACTGAGCCACCAAGGGCGCTATTCGTTCGGCACCTGGCAGACCACGCTGACCCACACCAAGAGCAACAACCTGGGCCGCTCGCTGCCGCTGACCCTGGACGAACGCGCCGACCTGCAGACGCTGTGGAACGATGTCTGCCTGCGCACCGGCGCGGCCAGCAACTGCGCCGCCGGTGCCCGTAACGGGCTGTCGGCGTTGAACCCCACCGAGCTGGCGCGCCTGGAAGCATTCCTGCCGCGCCCGCTGCGCACCATGGAGCTGGAAGGCTACGTGCTGGACACCATGCTGGACATAAGCTTCGACGCGCACAAGCTGACCGTGGGTGGCCAGTACACCGATACCGACATGGTGGACGGGGTGTTTGGCATGGATGGCGCCGGGTACCGCGACAACGTCAAGCAGAAGCACCGCATGTGGTCGGTGTTCGCCGAAGACAACTGGGCGCTGACCGATGCACTGACCGCCACGGTGGGCGTGCGCTACGACGACCACAACATCTTCGGCAGCCACGTCAGCCCGCGCGCCTACCTGGTGTGGAACGCCAGCGATGCGTGGACCTTCAAGGGCGGCGTGAGCACCGGCTACAAGACCCCGCGCCCGGACCAGCTGTTCCCCGGCGTGACCGGCTTCGGCGGCCAGGGCGTGCTGCCGCTGGTGGGGTCGCCCAACCTGCAGCCGGAAACCAGCACCAACTATGAAATCGCCAGCTACTACTAGGGCGAGCGCTGGGGCTTCAACCTCACCGGGTTCTTCAACAAGTTCGACGACAAGATCGCCAGTGGTGGCACCTTCCCGAACTGCGAAGTGGCCCCGGCCGGCAGCGGCTACTGCGTGGATGTGGGCCCGGGCTGGGCGGCGCTGGGCTACAGCACCTTCAGCCAGAGCGTGAACATCGATACCGCTGAAACGCGGGGCGTGGAGGCAGCCGCGCACGTGGACCTGCTGGACAGCCTGCAGCTGCGTGGCAACTACACCTATACGAAGTCCGAGCAGACCAGCGGCGTGGACAAGGGCAAGCCCGTGGGCGGCACCACCACGCCGGCCAGGCACATGGCCAATGCCAGCCTGAACTGGCAGGTCAGCGAGGCGGTGAGCCTGTCGCTGATCGGCGAAGGGCGGTACGACCGGTACCGCGACACGCTGGTTGCCAATGTGGGTGGGGTGAGCTCGTCGCAGGTGCGGTATTACGACGACTACACCATCTTCCACCTGGGCGGCAGCTGGAACATCAACCAGTGGCTGACCGTGAACGCACGGGTGAACAACCTGTTCGACAAGGATTTCGTCTCGCAGTCGTGCGTGTTGATCAGCGACAGCGAGTACAACTGCGTGGACGATTACGCGACCAAGGACCAGCGGCGGAGCTACTGGATTTCGTTGAACGCGAAGTTCTGACGCCCGCCCGCCGCCCGACCAACGGTCGGGCGCTACCGGTAGGTACCGCCCGTTGGTCGGTACTTGCCGCCCCGC
>NZ_JASCOP010000053.1:0-25682 GCF_029959395.1 Stenotrophomonas sp. PS02300 | reverse complement strand
CGACCAAACGGTCGTGCGCTACCGCATAGTGAGCCTTACATGACCGCCAGCTTCGATTCCCAGCACGTCCGCCGCGCGTTTTCGCGCGCCGCCAGCAGTTACGACGCCGCCGCTGCCCTGCAGCGCGAGGTGGAAAAGCGGCTGCTCGAATCGCTGGACTACCTGGAAAGCCGGCAGCCGGAGGTGGTGCTGGACGTGGGCAGCGGCACCGGCCACGCCAGCGCGGCCATGAAGAAGCGTTGGCCGAAGGCGCAGGTGATCGCGCTGGACATGGCCGAGCCGATGCTGCGCGAAGCCAAGAAGCAGGCGGGCTGGTGGAAGCCGTTCACCCGGGTGTGCGGTGATGCGCAGGCGTTGCCGCTGCGCGACCAGAGCGTGGATGTGATCTACAGCAACCTGTGCCTGCAGTGGGTGGAGGACCTGCCTGCGGTGTTCGCCGGTTTCCGCCGCGTGCTCAAGCCCGGCGGGCTGCTGGTCTGCTCCACGTTCGGCCCGGAAACGCTGATCGAGCTCCGCGATGCATTTGCCAGCGCCGACGACACCTCGCACGTGAGCCGGTTCCCGCCGATTGCGCAGTTCGGCGATGCGCTGATGATGTCCGGCTTCCGCGACCCGGTGCTGGACCGTGACCTGTTCACCCTGACCTATCCCGACATGGATGCGCTGATGCGCGAGCTGCGCGCGATTGGTGCGACCAATGCACGCCAGGATCGCCGGCATACGCTGACCGGGCGCGGCAGGTTCGCGGCAGCGCGCGCCGCCTATGAACCGCTGCGCCGCGACGACGGCACGCTGCCGAGCAGCTGGGAAGTGATCTACGCGCATGCGTGGGCGCCGGATGCCGGCGCGCCGATTCGCGAGCGCGGGCAGGATGTGGCCAGCGTGCCGGTGTCGGCGATTCCGATCCGGCGCAAGACCACGTAGTAGAGCCACGCCCTGCGTGGCTGCGCCGGGTCAGGACCCGTTCGCGGAGGGGAACATGTCGCGATGGAAGAAATAGATTTCCTGCGCCAGGAACTTCCAGCTGGTGTGGAAGCTGCGGAAGCGCGTGCTCGGCGTTGACGAGGCCAGCGCATCGATGCCCAGTTCGCGCGCCAGCCGCAGCGCGCGGGCCATGTGCAGCGGGTCGCTGACGATGATCACCCGGTGCAGCTTGTGCTGGTCCATCAACAGGCGCGCTTCAACCAGGTTCTGGCGGGTGGTGCGCGAGGCGGTTTCGATCAGGATCGCGTCTTCCGGCACGCCCTGCTTCAACGCGTAACGGCGCGCGACCTGCGATTCGGAAAAGCGTGCGCCGGTACCACCGTAGCCACCGGTGAAGATCAGCAACGGCGCATAGCCCTGGCGGTACAGATCCAGCCCATGCCGGATGCGTTCTTCGAACACCGGTGACGGCTTGGCATCGTAGGCCGCCGCACCCAGCACGATGATCGCGTCGGCCTTGGCCGCCTGGTCGCGCTCGCCGACCCAGACGATCCAGGCCGTGACGCACAGCAGCCAGGCCGCCAGCAGCATGCACAGCCGCCACAGCCAGCCCACCAGCCCCTCCCGTGCGCGCCGGGTCATGCCGCGGCCCAAGGCAGGGCGTCCAGGTCGACGTTGCCGCCGGACAGCACCACGCCCACCCGCTGCCCGACAAACCGCGACGGCTGGGAGAGGATCGCGGCCAGGGCGATCGCCGAGGACGGCTCCACCACCTGCTTGAGCACCTGCCACAGCAGGCGCATGGCCGCCACGGTGGCCGCATCGTCCACCGTGATCACATCGGCCGCGCCCTGCAGCAGCGCGAAGTTCGGCGCCCCGAGGGTGCCGCGCAGGCCATCGCAGATCGTATCGGGGGTGAAGTCCAGGCGGCGCTCGCCGGCGGCCAGCGAACGGGCCGTATCGGCCGCGCCCTCCGGCTCGGCCAGCACCAGCTGCGTGCCCGGGGCCGCCGCCTGCAGTGCCAGCCGGGTTCCGGCCGCCAGGCCACCGCCGCCCACCGGCACCACCAGGGTGTCGAACGGGCCGTGGCTGCCCAGCAGCTCCAGCGCCGCCGTGCCCTGCCCGGCGATCACGTGGGAATCGGTATACGGATGGACCAGGGTGGCGCCGGTCTCGGCCTCGACCTCGGCGCACATCGCCTCGCGCGCGGCGATGGTCGGTTCGCAGCGCCACAGGGTGGCGCCATGGCGCACGATGTTGGCCAGCTTGGCTGCTACCGCGCCTTCCGGCACCACCACGTGGCAGGCGATGCCCCGGGTGCGCGCGGCCAGTGCCAATGCCGCACCATGGTTGCCCGACGAATGGGTGACCACCCCGCGCGCGGCCACGGCCCCGGGCAGCGCCCAGACCGCATTGCAGGCACCACGGAACTTGAAGGCACCGCCGCGCTGCAGGTGCTCGGCCTTGAACGCCAGCCGCGCCCCGCTCAACGCGTCCAGCACCTGCGACTGCAGCACGGGGGTGACGCTGGCGTGCGGCGCGATCCGCGCGGCGGCGGCCAACAGGTCATCGGCGCAGGGCAAGGATGAATCGGTCATGACACAAGATTAACGTGCCACGATGGCAACCGTTCATCCGGCCCGGGCAAAGTTAAGGGCCGATTCAATGCGGCGGCCTGAAGCTGGGCCCATACCCTAGGGGGACCCTTTCATGAAAATGCGCCTGATGCTTGCCGGCAGCCTGTTGCTGACGTTGTCCGGTTGCGCGACCTACGACTACGTGGGCGGCGGCGGTGGTGGCAACGGCTACTACCACGGCGCCCCGTCGGTGGAGTACCGCTATCCCGCGGGCTACCCGTACGGCTACGGCAGCGGCTACTACGGTGGCGGCGGCTATTACGGCTATGGCGGCTACGGTGGCTACAGCAACTACCCGATCTACCGGCCGTACCCGAACTACCGCCCGCCGCACAACCACCGCCCGCCGCCGCGCCCGGGCAACGGCAATGGGGGCCAGGTGCGCCCGCCGGACCGTCCGCGCCCGCCCTACAACGGCGGTTCGCCGTGGCGGAACATGGATTCGGTGGGGTCGCGACCGCCGCGCCAGGACCGCCCGCCGCAGCAGCGCCCCCAGGTGCAGCAGCAGCGCCCCGTGAGCGCGCCGCAGTCCCGGCCTAACCCGCCGGCGCAGCGGAGCAACGGCTCGCCGTGGCGGAACATGAATAAGTTGAACCAGCGCACAAATGAAAATTAAGAACGCTTGATTTTCACCCGCCTGGCAGGTCAATCTAGCCGGGCAGTGACGGCCTCGGTCGAAAAGTGACAAAAACGACAGAGGGCGTCACATTGAGCTCTATGTCGATATCCGACAGGAACATCTGGATCCCCCCTGTTCCGGCCCTGTCGGATGTCGGCACCTACAACGCAGAAGGCCCCGCCAATGGCGGGGCCTTTTGTCTTCCGGGGCATAAAAACAGGGCCGGCAGTCCCCCGACTACCGGCCCTTCTGCTTCCCCACGATGCGCATGAACCGGCCCCTGTTCCAATTCCGGTTCGTAGTGCCTTTCGGCGCCTGCCATCCTGGGTGCTATTGGGTTATCTGCAGAGAACGTGCCAACTTTAGGGTTGATTGCGATTTTTTTTGCAGGCCCCCGTTCACGGACCCGGCGCGAACGGCGCTAAAATGACCACCGCGCCCTGTCCCAGGGCGGTTCCGGGCCGTACCGGCCCTGCCCAGAGCACCCCATGACCGATTCTTTCTACGGCTACGACGTCATCGTGATCGGCGGCGGCCATGCCGGCACCGAAGCCGCGCTGGCGGCGGCCCGCAGCGGCGTACGCACCCTGCTGCTGACCCACAACGTGGAAACCATCGGCGCGATGAGCTGCAACCCGGCCATCGGCGGGATCGGCAAAGGTCATCTGGTCAAGGAAATCGACGCGCTGGGCGGCGCCATGGCGCATGCCGCCGACCGCGCCGGCATCCAGTGGCGCACGCTCAATGCCTCCAAGGGCCCGGCCGTGCGCGCCACCCGCTGCCAGGCCGACCGCAACCTGTACCGCAAGGCCATCCGGGGCATGGTCGAGGCGCAGCCGAACCTGACCGTGTTCCAGGCCGCCGTGGATGACCTGGTCATCGACGGCGACGCCGTGCGGGGCGTGATCACCCAGACCGGGCTGCAGTTCAACGCCCCGGCCGTGGTGCTCACCGCCGGCACCTTCCTGGCCGGCAAGATCCACGTCGGGCAGACCCAGTGCGCCGCCGGCCGCATGGGCGACCCGCCGGCCACCACGCTGGCCGCGCGCCTGCGCGAGCGCCCATTCGCGATCGACCGGCTCAAGACCGGCACCCCGCCGCGCATCGATGGCCGCTCGCTGGATTACAGCGTGATGGACGAGCAGCCCGGCGACGACCCGCGCCCGGTGATGTCCTTCCTGGGCAGCGTGGCCGAGCACCCGGCCCAGGTGAGCTGCTGGATCACCCACACCAGCGAGCACACCCACGAGATCATCCGCGGCGCGCTGCACCGCTCGCCGCTGTACAGCGGCCAGATCGAAGGCATCGGCCCGCGCTACTGCCCGTCCATCGAAGACAAGGTGGTGCGCTTTGCCGAGAAGGCCAGCCACCAGATCTTCGTCGAGCCCGAAGGGCTGGACGTGGTGGAGATCTACCCCAACGGCATCTCCACCTCGCTGCCGTTCGATGTGCAGCTGGCGCTGGTGCGCAGCATCCGTGGCTTCGAGAACGCGCACATCACGCGGCCGGGCTACGCCATCGAATACGACTTCTTCGACCCGCGCGGGTTGAACAACACGCTGGAAACCAAGGCGGTTGCCGGGCTGTTCTTCGCCGGGCAGATCAACGGCACCACCGGCTATGAAGAGGCGGCCGCGCAGGGCCTGCTGGCCGGCCTCAACGCCGCCCGCCGCGTACGCGACGAAGCGGGCTGGTGCCCGCGCCGCGACGAGGCCTACCTGGGCGTGCTGGTGGATGACCTGATCACCCACGGCACCACCGAGCCGTACCGCATGTTCACCAGCCGCGCCGAGTACCGGCTGCAGCTGCGCGAAGACAACGCCGACGTGCGCCTGACCGGCATCGGCCGCGAGCTGGGCGTGGTCGACGACCGGCGCTGGGCGGCCTTCCAGGCCAAGCAGGAGGCGGTGGCGCAGGAATCGGCGCGCCTGCGTGCGCTGTGGGCGACCCCGGCCAACGCGCTGGGCCGCGAAGTGGAAGCCGCGCTGGGCGTGGCGGTCAGCCGCGAAACCAACGTGCTGGACCTGATCAAGCGCCCGGAACTGGATTACGCCAAGCTGATGCAGGTGCCCTCGCTGGGCCCGGGCGTGGCCGATGCCAAGGTGGCCGAGCAGGTCGAGATCGGGGTGAAGTACGCCGGCTACCTGGACCGCCAGCGCGAAGAAATCGAACGCCAGCAGCGCCATGAGAACACCACCATCGACGCGGCGTTCGATTACGCCAGCGTGCGCGGGCTGTCGGCCGAAGTGCAGCAGAAGCTGGAGCGGGTACGCCCGCAGACCATCGGCCAGGCCCAGCGCATCCCCGGCATGACCCCGGCCGCGATCTCGCTGCTGCTGGTGCACCTGGAGCGCGCACGGCGCAGCCGGGTGGCGTAACCACGGCGGTATCATGGTGGCCTGCCTTGTGGAGCGTCACCATGTCCCCCCTTCGTCCCTTCCTCGACACCTTCCCCGTCGTTGGCGAGCGCGCCTATATCGACCCCGCCTGCACGATCATCGGCGATGTGGTGCTCGGGGACGATGTGTCGGTGTGGCCGGGCACGGTGATCCGGGGTGACGTCAACCATGTTCGGATCGGCGCGCGCAGCAACATCCAGGATGGCACCATCATCCATGTCAGCCACCACAGTCCCTACAACAAGGGCGGCTACCCCACCCTGATCGGTGAGGGCGTCACCGTCGGCCACGGCACCATCATCCATGCCTGCACCATCGGCGAGTACAGCCTGATCGGGATGGGGGCGTGCATCCTCGATGGTGCGACCGTGAGCCGGCACGCCTTTGTCGGCGCCGGCGCGGTGATCGGGCCGGGCAAGGTGGTCGGCGAAGGCGAGCTGTGGGTGGGCAACCCGGCACGGCCGGTGCGCAGCCTGAGCGCGCAGGAGATCGAGTCGCTGCACTACTCCGCCGACCACTACGTGCGGTTGAAGGACAAGTATTTGGGGATGTGACCCCGCACACGGTAAAGTCGGTGTCCGACCCAGGAAGCAGTCGAGAACCGCATGCCGTTGGCAGCCGTCCGGAGGGACGCGTGCGCATGAGCGCACCCATGCTGGATACCTACCGTGAAGTGATCACGCCCGAAGGCGTGCCGCTGCACCTGCCGGCGGCCGGGCCGGTGCCGCGTGCGCTGGCCTGGGCCATCGACTTCATGATCCGCGTGGCCGCGCTGATGCTGCTGAGCATTCCGCTCACCCTGCTGGGCGAATTCGGCCAGGGCCTCTACCTGGGCCTGATGTTCCTGCTGATGTGGGCGTACACCATCGTGCAGGAGGCCTGTTGGGGCCGCACCCTGGGCAAGCGGGTGATGAGCCTGCGCGTGGTGGCCCAGGACGGCGCGCCGATCGGCTGGATGGCCTCCATCACCCGCAACCTGCTGCGCACCGTGGACATGCTGCCGTTCGGTTATGCGCTGGGGCTGCTGTCGAGCCTGTTCGACCGCAATGGCCGGCGCCTGGGCGACCTGGTGGCCGGCACCGTGGTGGTGCATGACAGTGGCCGGCCGTGGTCGGCCAGCGTGGCCATCGATACCGTGCTGGCCCCGCCGCAGCCGCTGCAGCCGGCCGAACAGGCGGCGATCATCGCCTTCGCCGAACGTGCGCCGCGTCTGTCCGGCCCGCGCCAGCAGGAACTGGCGGCGGTGGCCGCGCCGATCAGTGGTGGCCAGGGCCAGGTGGGCGTGCTGCGCCTGTATGCCATGGCCAACTGGCTGCTGGGGCGCCGATGAGGCAGGAACAGTTCGTGGCCCGCTACCAGGCCGAATGGCAGGCGCTGGAACGTTGGCTGGCGCTGCGCGGTGACCGGCCGCGGCATGCGCGCCGTTCGCCCGATCCGTCCTCGCTCAACGATGAGGACGTTCCGCAGCACTACCGTCGGCTGTGCCAGCAGCTCGCGCTCGCCCGCAAGCGCGGCTACAGCCCGCAGCTGGTGGCGCGCCTGCAGCTGCTGATGCAGCAGGGCCATGGCCTGCTGTACCGCACGCCGCCGCCGCGCTGGCGCCGCGCCCTGGAGTTCCTGCTGGCCGATTTCCCGCAGCTGGTGCGCAGCCAGGCGCGCAGCATGTGGGTGGCCACCGCGCTGTTCGTGCTGCCGCTGGTGGGCAGCTTCGCGGTGATCCAGTGGCACCCGGATGTGATCCACATGCTGATGGACAACGGCGCGATCGCCTCGCTGGAGAAGATGTACAACCCGGCCTCGCCGAACCTGGGCCGCGACAGTGGCACGGACTGGATGATGTTCGGCTACTACATCATGAACAACATCAGCATCGGCCTGCGTACGTTCGCCAGCGGGCTGCTGGCCGGCCTGGGCACGGTGCTGGTGCTGCTGTTCAACGGGCTCACCATCGGCGCGGCGGCCGGCCACCTGCAGCACATCGGCCACGGCGATCCGTTCTGGCGCTTCGTCTGCGGCCATGGCGCATTCGAGCTCACCGCCATCGTCATTGCCGGCGGCGCCGGCCTGCAGCTGGGCATGAAGCTGCTGGCACCCGGCCGGCGCCGGCGCATCGATGCGCTGGTGGAAGGCGGCATCATCGGCGCCCGGCTGTGCCTGGGGGTGGCGGCGATGCTGCTGGTGGCCGCCTTCATCGAGGCGTTCTGGTCCTCGATTGCGGCCGTGCCCGCATGGGGCAAGTACAGCGTGGCCGCCGTGCTGTGGACGCTGGTGTTCGTGTGGCTGTGGCGCGGTGGTCGGGGGGGCGGTCATGCGGATTGACCAGCTCAACGTCACCCTGCGCGCGCGCTCCGAATGGGAAGCGATGGAGCTGGGCACCGCCCTGGTGCGCCGGCACGCGCGGGCGATCTGGCTGCCGCTGATCGCGGTGTCGCTGCCGGTGTTCGCCGTGATCAACGCCGTTGCATGGTGGGCCGATGCGTTCGGTTGGGCGTGGCTGCTGATGTGGTGGCTCAAGCCGGTATCGGACCGGATCGCACTGTATGTGATCTCACGCGGCGTGTTCGGCGACGAACCACGTCCGCTGCAGACCCTGCGCGCGCAGCGGCACTGGGGCTGGAGCGGGTTCTGGGGCTACCTGGGCTGGCGCCGCTTCAGCCCGTTCCGCTCGCTGCTGCTGCCGGTGAACCTGCTGGAAGGCAGCGATGCTTCCCAACGCAGCGTGCGCCGCCGCGCCGTGCTCAGCGGCACGTTCGGTCATGCCGTGCTGCTCACGCTGATGTGCATGGTGTTCGAGCTGGTGATCGTCAGCGGCTGCATCGCGGCGGTCTTCCTGTTCGTGCCGCTGGAACTGCTGTCCGATTCCTGGCGCGCGGCGTGGGAGATGGTCAGCGAGAACATGCCGGCGTGGGCACAGCTGGGGGTGAATGCCCTGTTCTGGCTCGCCGCCACGTTAATCGGGCCGTTCTACGCCGGCGCCGGCTTCGCGCTGTACCTCAACCGCCGTACGGAAATGGAAGCGTGGGACGTGGAAATCGCGTTCCGGCGCATGCGTGATCGCCTGCAGCAGGCCGCCCCCCTGCTGGTACTGGCGCTGGTGCTGTGCTGGCCGATGGGAGGGCTGCACGCGGAAGAACCTGCGCAGGCGCCGAGCTGCGCTGCGCCCACTGGCACGGATGACGATGCGGGTGATGAGGAAGAAGAAGCGGCCGACACAGTGCCTGCCGACGATCCGTCGAACACCCCGGCCGTGATCTTCGGTGGCACGCCCGACACCGCCGGGTTCCGCCAGGCCGTGCAACGCGCGTACGAAGATCCGCTGGTGGCGCCCACGCGCGAAGTGAAACGCTGGGAGCGCACCCTGAGCGAGGCGGAGAAGAACAAGAAGAAGGACGATGCGGACAAGGACCGCAATCCGTTCGGGCGCGGTCCGCGCCTGCCCGCGCAGATTGCCGAATGGATCCTGTGGGGCCTGGTCGGCCTGCTGGTGCTGGGGCTGATCGCCACCGCGCCGTGGTGGGTACGCTGGCTGCGCGGCACCGGCGTGAGGCGGCGCAAGGCCACCGATCCGGTGGTCGAGGAAGCGGTGGAACTGCCCGAGGTGATTCCGCCGGATCCGGCCGCGCGCGCACGCGACCTGTGGCAGCAGGGCCGTCCGCGCCAGGCGCTGGCGCTGCTGTACCGGGCCAGCGTGGAATCGATGAGTGAACGCGCCGAGGTGGTGCTGCCACCGGGCGCGACCGAAGCACAGTGCCTGCGCGCGTCGCGGCGCATGCCGGTGGAGGCCGACCGCACCCTGTTCGCCCGCATCGTGCGGGTCTGGCAGTACGCCGCCTACGCCGGCCGCCTGCCCGAGCCGGACGAGTTCGACGGCCTGGCCACCACCCTGCAGACCCAGTTCCGGTGGCGCGCATGAGTGCCCGCCTGCGCTGGCTGGTGGTGCTGGGCGTGCTGCTGGTGGTGGGCGTGCCATTGGCGATCCTGTTCCTGCGCAGCCATGAGCGCGTGGTCCATACCGAGCACCTGCCGCCGCAGGGCGAGGCCAGCTACAACCCGCTATACGTGCTGGGCCAGGCGCTGCGTGCCGACGGCATCACCGTGCATTCCAGCCCGCGCATCGACCTGCCGCGCATGCAGCTCAAGCCGGCCGACACCGTGCTGCTGCTGCAGGACACCGCCGATGTGCCCGCCCCCACCGCGCAGGCGCTGCTCGCGTGGGTGGAACGGGGCGGCCACCTGCTGCTGCGCACACCGCCGCCGTTCAAGGACGAAGACGCCCCGCAGGGCCCGTTGCTGGATGCGCTGGGCGTGGATACGGAGTACTACGAGAGCGCCTGCAAGGCCTTCCAAGTTGTCGACGACCCCGGCCATTCCGAGTTCTGCAGTGGCCGCCGTTTCGGCGTGGACGTGCCCGACGGCATCCGCGTGGCGCGCGAGTGGGGCGATGACGAGGGCAATGTGTTCGCGCGGCTGCGCAAGGGCGCAGGCACCGTCGACGTACTGTCGGACATGGAGTTCCTCAAGGGCACGCCGAGGATCTTCAACGCCGATGATGCCAAGGGCAGCCTGGCCGACGGGCTGCACGACATCGCGCATCGCGACCTGGCCCGCTACCTGCTGGACCCGAATTACGCCGAAGGCACGGTCTGGCTGATCTACGGCTCGCGCCCGCCCACGCTGTGGTCGCGCATCTTCTACCAGGGCTGGCCGGTATGGGTGCCGTTGCTGCTGGCCCTGCTGGCGTGGCTGTGGCAGCGCGCGCAGCGGCTGGGCAGCCTGCTGCCGGCGCCGGCCACCGAACGCCGTTCGCTGCTGGAACACGTGCGTGCCAGCGGCGAGCACCTGCTGCGCTATGGCAAGGCACCGCTGTTGTACGACGCCACCCGCCGCGCGTTCCTGGCCCGGCTGCGGCGGCGTGCACCCACCGCTGCCGCGCTCAGCGGCGAGGCGCAGGTGCATGCCATCGCCAGCCTGCTGCAATGGCCGCATTCCCGTGTCCAGACCGCCCTGCAGGTGCCGCCATCGAAGGATGTCACGGCCCTGCGGGAGCGCATCCGCCTGCTGATCCAGATGAGAAACCTGCTATGACCGAGCACACCGCACCGCCGCCGTTGTCCCCGCCCGCGCTGACCGGCCAGAGCCTGGTCGAACGCGTCGATACCGTGCGCGATGCCGTGGGCCGCGCCTTCATCGGCCAGCCCGAGGTACTCGACCAGATCCTGATCGCGCTGCTGGCCGGCGGCCACGTGCTGATCGAAGGCGTGCCCGGGCTGGGCAAGACCCTGCTGGTGCGCGCCTTGGCGCAGGCACTGGAGCTGGACTACGGCCGCGTGCAGTTCACCCCGGACCTGATGCCCAGCGACGTCAGCGGCCATGCGGTGTACGACCCGAAATCGGAGAGCTTCAAGATCCGCCGCGGCCCGGTGTTCACCAACCTGCTGCTGGCCGATGAGATCAACCGCGCCCCGGCCAAGACCCAGTCGGCCCTGCTGGAAGTGATGCAGGAAGGCCAGGTCACCATCGAAGGCAAGGCCTTCGCGCTGACCCCGCCGTTCCTGGCGCTGGCCACGCAGAACCCGGTGGAGCAGGAAGGCACCTACCCGCTGCCCGAGGCGCAGCTGGACCGCTTCCTGCTCAAGGTGATCATCGATTACCCGGCGCTGGAAGACGAAAAGCGCATGGTCGATGCGATCACCACCGGCCGCAGCGCGGCCGACTTCGACCTGTCGCAGGTGCCGCGCGTGCTCAATGCCGCCGAGGTGATCGCGCTGCAGCAGGCGACCGCGGCAATCACGGTGGACCCGGAAGTGGTGGACTACGCGGTGCGCATCGTCGCCGCCACCCGCACTTTCCCCGGCATCGCGCTCGGCGCCGGCCCGCGCGGCAGCATCGCGCTGGTGCGTGCGGCGCGTGCGCAGGCGGTACTGGCCGGCCGCGACTTCGTCACCCCGGATGACGTTCGCGAGATCGCCCGCCCGGCGCTGCGCCACCGCATCGCGCTGGCCCCGGAACTGCAGATCGAAGGCCAATCGGCCGACGATGCATTGACCGCGTTGCTGGCCAAGGTGGAAGCGCCGCGCAAATGAGGCCAGGCCCGCTGCTGCTGATACTGCTGGTCGGCTGGGCGCTGCTCGGGCTGCCGGTGGCGTTCGGGCTGCTGCCGGTGTCGGCGTGGTGGGCGTCGGCAGCGGTGATCGCCGTGCTGGCACTGGTGGACCTGTTGCGCCTGCGCGCGCAGCCCTCGCCCACGGTGCAGCGCGAACTGCCCGAGGCGCTGGCGCTGAACGTGGAGCGACGCACCACGCTGCGCTTTGAATCCAGCCGCCGCCAGCGCGTGGAGGTGTTCGACCTGGTGCCCGGTGCGTGGACGATGCAGGGCCTGCCGCGTGCGTTGACGCTCAAGCCGCTGGTGGCCAGCAGCGTGGAGTACACGTTGACCCCGACCGCGCGCGGCCGCTTTGTATTCGATGGCGTGCACCTGCGCCTGCACGCGCCGTGGCGGATGTGGCGCCAGCGCCGCCTGCTGCCGCCAGCGCTGACCGTGCGCGTGTACCCCAACTTCGCCCCGCTCACCCGCTTCGCATTGTTCAGTGCCGAACAGGCGTCGCGGCTGGTCGGTGCGCACCTCAAGCGCCGCCGTGGCGAAGGCACCGATTTCCACCAGATGCGCGAGTACCGCATCGGTGACAGCCTGCGCCAGATCGACTGGAAGGCGACCTCGCGCGCGCGCAAGCTGATCTCGCGCGAGTACCAGGACGAGAAAAACCAGCAGCTGGTGCTGATGATCGACACCGGCCGCCGCATGATGGCCAGCGAAGGCGGGCTGTCGCACTTCGACCATGTGCTCAATTCAGCACTGGTGGTGTCCTACCTGGCGCTGCGCCAGGGCGATGGCGTGGGCCTGTTCGCCAGTGGCGGCGAGAGTCGCTGGGTGGCACCGCAGCGCGGCATGGGCGCGATCGACGCGCTGCTGCGCGCCAGCTACGACCTGCAGGCGCAACCGGTGGCCACCGACTATCTGGCGGCCGCCACCGAACTCAGCCTGCGCCAGCGCCGGCGTTCGCTGGTGATGCTGGTCACCAACGTACGCGATGAGGATATCGAAGACCTGCTGGTGGCGGTGCGCCTGTTGCAGCGCCAGCACCTGGTCTGCGTGGCCAGCCTGCGCGAGCGCGAGCTGGACGTGGCGCTGGAGCGCGAGGTGGAAACCCTGCAGGACGCGACCCAGGCCGGTGCCATCGCGCGCTACCTGCAGCAGCGCAACGATGCGCATGAAGCACTGCGCAGCCACCGGGTGATGGTGCTGGATGTCACGGCCGATGCGCTGCCAGGCGCGCTGGTGGAGCGCTACCTCGCCGTCAAGCGTGACGGATTGCTGTAGGCACGTATCGACCAACGGTCGATACCTACCGATCGGTGTCCGCCGGTAGGTCACGACCGTTGGTCGTGACGCCGTTGACCCATTACACGTAAATGCGCGTCGGCGCTTCGTCGATGATCGCGTGCGGTACGAAACGGGCGCTGTCGCGGGTGATCCGGCTGTTGTCTTCGCGGATGCCCATGCCGCAGGCCTGGTCGCCCACGATCCAGCTGCCGATCAGCGGGTAACCGCCGTCGAACGACGTCAGCGGGTGCGCGGCCTGGCGGATCGCCGGGCCGGTGTACGGGCCTTCGCTTTCCTGCCAGCTGCCATCGGCCAGGTGCATGGCCACGTTGGCGCCTTCGCGCGAGAACAGCGGTTTGCGCACCCAGCCGGCCGGCAGCGCGCTGCCGTCATCGAACTCGGCCGCCAGCAGGTTCGGGTGGCCGCGGTGGCGATCCCACAGCAGCGGCAGCACGCCCTTGTTGCTCAGGATCGCCTTCCACGCCGGTTCCAGCAGCTGCACGCCCGAGCCAGGCAATGCCTGGCCGAACGATTCGGTCATCAGGTCTTCCAGCGGGTACAGCTTGAACAGGCTGCCGATCACCGTGTCATCGAGCGCGGTGAAACGGCCGTCCTCGGACAGCCCGATGTCCTCGATCGCGATCGCCTCGCCGCGCAGCCCGGCCTGGGCCGCACAGTCGCGCAGGTAGGCCACGGTACCCTGGTCTTCTTCCGACGCGCCCACGGCGCTGAAGTACAGCGGCGGCGGCAACTGCGCCGACAGCTGCCCGAAGCGCTCCACCAGCGCCTCATGGATGGCGTTGAACTGGTCGGCCTGCGGCGGCAGGCGGTTCTGGTTGCGCTGGTCTTCCAGCCATTGCCACTGGAAGAACGACGCCTCGAACAGCGAGGTCGGCGTGTCGTAATTGAGCTCGTAGAGCTTGGCCGGACCGGTGCCGTCATAGGCGAAGTCCAGCCGGCCGTACAGGTGCGGCTCGCCGCGGCGCCAGCTGTTGGCGATCCAGTCGCGGAACGCGGGCGGAATCGCCAGCTGGTCCATCAGCTGTTCGCTGCGCACCACCTCGTCCACCAGCTCCATCGCCATCGCATGCAGCTCGGCGCTGGGGTCTTCGATGTCCTGCTCGATCTGGCGCAGGGTGAAGGCGTAGTACGCGGTTTCATCCCAGTACGGCAGGCCGTCGATGGTGTGGAAGCGGAAACCGGACTCGGCAGCACGAGCGCGCCATTGGCTGCGCTCGTCGATTCGCACACGCTTCATTGCATCAACCGCCGTAGCTGCTGCGGCTGCTGCTGGTGTTGCCGAAGCCACCGCGGCTGGCGGTCACGGCACGGTTCGGGGTGCTGGTGACCGGGGCCAGGCCGGCCTTGCCGGCGCCGATGCCGCTGGCGGTGTTCAGCCCGCCGCTGCCACCCGGGGCCGGGCGTGCCCAGCCCTTGGCCTTGTCCTGGTAAGCCGGGCTCGCGGCCGGGGCCTGCGCCAGGCCGGCGCCACGGTTGCTGAGCATCTGCGACATGAAGAAGCCCATCATCATCGGGCCGATGAACGAATGGCCGGTGGAGGTCTTCTGTTCCACGCACTGCTCGGCGTTGTACTCGGCTTCGCATTCGGCACGCGAGGCGTACTTGGGGGCCGCGTCGGCCGACTGCTTCTGCGCCTCGGCAAACGCCGTGCGGCAGGCAGACGGGTCACCAGTGGCGTCGGTACAGGCCTGCACCGAGGTATACAGCCCCTCCTGCACCTGCACCGCCTCATCCTTCTGGCAGGCGGTGAACAGCAGCGGTGCGGCGCTCATCAGCAGCAGTGCGGTGGTCCTGGAACGTTTCATGGCGTCGTGCCCCCTTTTACGGTTATCCCCTCAATCATGCCTGATCGCCGCCAACAACCAAAACCGGCAAAGTCGAAAAGATGAACGGCGTTTCAGGATCGGCCGCCCGGACGGTTGCAACAGCAACCGGAATTTTTGGGCAGAATCGAGTGGCAACGCGCCCCCACGGCCCGCCAGATCCTGCCAGCCCCCATGCCTGAATACCGCTCCCGTACCTCCACCGCCGGCCGCAACATGGCCGGTGCCCGCGCCCTGTGGCGTGCCACCGGGATGACCGATGCCGACTTCCACAAGCCGATCATCGCCATCGCCAATTCATTCACCCAGTTCGTGCCCGGCCACGTGCACCTCAAGGACCTGGGCCAGCTGGTGGCGCGCGAGATCGAACAGGTGGGCGGCGTAGCCAAGGAGTTCAATACCATCGCGGTGGATGACGGCATCGCCATGGGGCACGACGGCATGCTGTATTCCCTGCCCAGCCGCGAGATCATCGCCGACTCGGTGGAGTACATGGTCAACGCGCACTGCGCCGATGCGCTGGTGTGCATTTCCAACTGCGACAAGATCACCCCCGGCATGCTGATGGCCGCGCTGCGGCTGAACATCCCGGTGGTGTTCGTGTCCGGCGGGCCGATGGAAGCGGGCAAGACCCGGCTGGCCGAGCACAAGCTGGACCTGGTGGATGCGATGGTGATCGCCGCCGATGCCAGCGCCTCCGATGAAAAGGTGGCCGAGTACGAGCGAAGTGCCTGCCCCACCTGCGGGTCGTGCTCGGGCATGTTCACCGCCAACTCGATGAACTGCCTCACTGAAGCGCTGGGGCTGTCGCTGCCGGGCAACGGTTCGACCCTGGCCACCCACGCCGACCGCGAGCAGCTGTTCCGGCGTGCCGGCCGGCTGGTGGTGGAGCTGTGCCACCGCTGGTATGGCGGCGAAGATGCCACGGCGCTGCCGCGCGGCATTGCCACCCATGCCGCGTTCGAGAATGCGATGACGCTGGATATCGCCATGGGCGGTTCCACCAACACCATCCTGCACCTGCTGGCGGCCGCGCAGGAGGCCGAAGTGGACTTCGACCTGCATGCCATCGATGCGCTGTCGCGGCGGGTGCCGCAGCTGTGCAAGGTGGCGCCGAACACGCCCAAGTACCACATGGAAGACGTGCACCGCGCCGGTGGCGTGTTCGCGATCCTGGGGTCGCTGGCGCGCGGCGGGTTGCTGCATACCGAGGTGCCCACCGTGCACAGCCGTACCCTGGCCGACGCGATTGCGCGCTGGGACGTGGCGGTGACCGACGATGCGGGCGTGCACGAATTCTTCAGTGCCGGCCCCGCCGGCATTCCCACCCAGGTGGCTTTCAGCCAGGCCACGCGCTGGCCTTCATTGGACCTGGATCGCGCCGACGGCTGCATCCGCGATGTCGCGCACGCGTATTCGGCCGAAGGTGGGCTGGCGGTGCTGCGTGGCAACCTGGCCGAGGATGGCTGCGTGGTGAAGACCGCCGGCGTGGATGAGTCCATCCACGTGTTCGAGGGCAGTGCAAAGGTGTTCGAAAGCCAGGACGCGGCCGTGCAGGGCATCCTGGCCGATGAAGTGGGCGCGGGCGACGTGGTGGTGATCCGCTATGAGGGCCCACGCGGTGGACCGGGCATGCAGGAAATGCTGTACCCGACCAGCTACCTGAAATCGAAGGGGCTGGGCAAACAGTGTGCGCTGCTGACCGATGGGCGGTTCTCGGGCGGTACGTCCGGGCTGTCGATCGGGCATGCGTCACCGGAAGCGGCGGCGGGCGGCACGATTGGATTGGTGCGCGATGGCGACCGGATCCGGATCGATATTCCGGCACGGCGGATTGATGTGCTGGTGGACGCCGCGACGTTGGCGGCGCGCCGTGCGGAGCAGGATGCGTTGGGGTGGAAGCCCCGTGAGGCGCGTCCGCGCAAGGTGACCGGCGCGCTCAAGGCCTACGCGTTGTTGGCGACCAGTGCCGACAAGGGCGCGGTGCGGGATCTGAGCAAGGTGTAGCGTTGCGCCAACCGCGCCAACCGCTGATCGATGCGTTGCGCGGGTTCGCGCTGCTGGGCGTGTTCCTGGTCAACCTGCGGTTCTATTCGCTGGATGCCTTGCTGGATGAGGCCGCGCAGCAGGCGCTGCCGAGTGCCGCGCTGGATCACGCGCTGCGCACCGGGATGGGCTGGCTGGTGGATATGAAGGCGGTGACGATCTTCTCGCTGCTGTTCGGCATGGGCTTTGCCATGCAGATGGAAATGCGCCCTGGGGTGGTTCCGCACCTGCGCCGGATGGGCGCGTTGGCGCTGATCGGGCTGCTGCACGCCACGGTGCTGTGGTGGGGTGACATCCTGCTGACCTATGCGCTGGTGGGCCTGCTGCTTCCGCTGTTCCGCCGCCTGGGCAACCGTGGGCTGGTGCTTGCCGGACTGGTGTTCGCGCTGTTCCTGCCGCCGCTGCTGTCGCCGTGGATGCGCGAGTGGGTGATGACACTGGCGCCGCGCGCGCAGATGTATGGAAATGCGTTCGAAGCCCTGTCCAGTGGCACGCTCTGGCAGGCGTGGTGGCAGAACCTGGTGCTGGGGGGTTGGGTGCGGCTGACCAACTGGGCGCTGCTGCTGTTCGTGCTGGGCCGCTTCCTGCTGGGCTACTGGGCAGGCCGCCGGGGGCTGTTACAGCGCCCCGAACAGCACCTGCCGCTGCTGTGGGGCCTGTGCGTCGGCGGCGCACTGGTTGGCGTGATGTTCCTGTGCATCGAGACAGCTGCGCCGACGATGAAGGCCCAATGGCCGCTGCTGCGCGAGGGGGTGCCGGGGTATCTGCTGCGGGTGAGCTACCGGGTGGCGCCGCTGGCGCTGGGCATCGCCATCGCCTGCGGGTTCGCGCTGCTGTACCTGCGGCCGTGGGCCGAGCGCGGGTTGCGTGTGCTGGTGCCGGCCGGGCGCATGACGCTGAGCAACTACCTGCTGCAGAGCGTGGTGTGCGTGCCGCTGTTTGCCGGGTTCGGGGCTGGCATCGGTCCCTCGCAGGGCCTGTGGCCGGTGCTGCTGGTGGCGGCCATCGTGTTTCCGCTGCAGCTGTGGCTGAGTGCGTGGTGGCTGCAGCGGTACTACTTCGGCCCGGCGGAGTGGCTGTGGCGCAGCCTGGGCGATGGGCAATGGCTGCCGATGCGGCGCAGGTAACACCTCGCCAGCCACGCAGGGCGTGGCTCTACGCCGGAACATCGTCGGTAGAGCCACGCCCTGCGTGGCTGCGACGTAGAAGTCAGCCGATGACCCGCTTGAACGGCGGCAACGCATCGATGATGCGCTTGCCGTAGCGGCGGCTGATCAGGCGCGAGTCGAGGATGATCACGCGGCCGGTGTCGGTGGAGGTGCGGATCAGGCGGCCGGCGAACTGGGTCAGCGTGCGCAGGGCGTGCGGGATGGCGATCAGGTTGAAGGCGTTCAACCCGCGACTTTCAAACCACTCGCTCAGGGTAGAGGTCTGCGGATCGGTCGGCACCGCGAACGGTACCTGGGTGATCACCACCGTGGTGCAGGCTTCGCCGGGCAGGTCCAGGCCTTCGCCGAACGAGTTCAGCCCGAACAGCACCGAGCCCTCGCCCGCCGAGGTGCGCCGCAGGTGCTCGTCGATCATCTTCTGCTTGGCCGTTTCGCCCTGCACCAGCACCTGCTTGCGCTGCGCGGCCGGCATCAGCTCGGCCACTTTTTCCATCTTCCAGCGCGAGGTGAACAGCACGATGCTGCCCTTGCTCCAGTCCAGTTCCTTGACCAGGTACTTGGCGACTTCCTTCGGGTGCCGCTCGCGGTCGTCCGGGGTGACCGGGAAGTTGGGTACGATCAGCTCGGCCTGGTTGGGCAGGTCGAACGGCGAGGCCAGCGAGACCATCTCCGCTTCGTTGGGAATGCCGTTGTCGATCGCCAGCGCCTGGAAATCGCCACCGCCGGTGAGCGTGGCCGAGGTCATCACCACCGAATCCACTTCGTCCCACAGCAGCTTGCGCAGCACGTTGGCGGCTGACACGGGCGAGCCGTGCAGGATCAGATCGCCATCGCGCGACAGCGTCACCCAGCGCGCGAACGGCGGCTGGCCGTCCTTGTCTTCGCGGCGCCAGGCGGTCCACAGGTTGTGCTGCTGTTCGATCATTTCCAGCGCCATGCCCAGCGTGCGCTGCAGGCGCTCGCGCGCCGCATCTTCAGGCTTGCCCTTGGCCACCTGGGATTGCGCGGCGTGGGCCCAGTTGAACAGCGCGCGGGTGTCGTCGGCCAGCGCTTCGATGTCGGCCATCCAGATGTCCGGCAGGCGCCCGTTCGGCGCGCGCCACATCGGCTCCTGCGCGGTCGGGTCCGGTTGCCAGCTGCGGTCGATCACATCGCGGAACGCGCGCAGCTGCTTGCTGACCCGCGCCGCCACGTCGATGGCTTCGTTGGGCAGCAGGTTGCCCAGCTTGTCCTTGTCCACCGCGCGGTAGGCGGCGGCAATCAGGATCTGCAGGCGGCCGGTGCGCTTGGCCATTTCATCCAGGGCCAGGCTGGCCGCGCCCTGGTCGATGGCGACGTTGCCGATGTGGTGGCCTTCGTCGAGCACCAGCAGCATGTCCGAGGGCGGTGCAATCAGCGGCTGGCCGTTGTCGCTTTCGCCAATGGAGAGCGCCGACAGCAGCAACGCGTGGTTGGTCACCACGATCTGTGCATCGCGCACGGTGTTGCGCGCGCGCAGCACCGCGCACTGCGCCGAGTAGGCGCACTTGCGGCCCGCGCAGCCCGACGCCGGGGTGGTGATGCGCGAACGCAGCGAGGGGCTGATGGTATCCGGCGCGTTGTCCAGGTCGCCGTTCCAGCGACCTTCTACGAAATCCCTGCTCAGCTTCTGGGCCAGGTCCATTTCGATCGGCGCCAGCGGGCGGTCGAACAGCGGCTGCTCGTCCTCGAACATGCCTTCCTGCGCGCCATCGCCATGCGCTTCGGCGGCGTTGCGCGTGCACAGGTAGCGGGTGCGGCCCTTGGCCAGCGCCACGGTGGCCTCCAGGCCGGTGGCCTTGAGGAAGTTCGGGATGTCGCGCTCGACCAGCTGCGACTGCAGCGCCACGGTGCCGGTGCTGATCACCAGCTTCTTCTTCGTGGCCAGCGCAATCGGCACGCCGGCGGTGAGGTAGCCCAGGCTCTTGCCCACGCCGGTGGGCGCTTCGACCACGCCTACCCCGCCGCTCTGCGACAGCGCACGCGAGACCACGCCGATCATCTGGCTCTGCGATCGCCGCGTGCTGAAGCCGGGGGTATTGGCCTGCAGCTTGGCGTAGGCATCGCGGATGACGGTCTTGAGCTCGTCGTTCAGCGCGCGCGGGGCTTCAACTTTTTCGGTCACGCCGGGGAGGTCCTGCCTGGATCAGGCGGGTATTTTCTCATGCCCGGGGCCTGTGGCCGGCGCGGAGTTTTCCGCGCCGGTTCAGTTCCGTGACCGGGGTCGCCCGCTCAGGCCGCCGGGGCGCTGCGGTTGCGCAGCGCGCGGGTCATCGCCCACACCAGCAGCACCGTGCCCAGTGCATCCACCAGGCCGATGAGGAAGTGGCCGCCGCGCAGCAGCCACGACAGCATCTGCACGTTGCCGTACTCGCCGCGCTGGACCAGCCAGGTCGGCACGACGTTGAGGGCCAGCCCGGCCAGGCTGGCCAGCAGCAGCAGCGCCAGCGACCACAGTGCCACGCTGCGGATGGTGCCGCGCGGGGCATCCACCACCCACACCAGCGATACCGCCAGCGCGATCAGCACCGGCAGGCGCAGCGCGGCCATGCCCAGCAGGCTGAGCAGCAGGTCCATGTTCACTCTTCACCCGCCAGCGCGTTCTTCGCGCGCAGCTCGGCATAGACCGGGTCGGTTTCCGGGCGCACTTCGTGCCACTGCTGGAAGCTGGTGGCTGCCTGTTCGACCAGCATGCCCAGGCCATCCACCATGTTGCGGCACTGTGCGGCGCGGGCCCAGGCCAGGAAGGCGAAGGAGGCTTCCCCGTAATTCAGGTCCACGGCGGTGGTCATGCTGTTGACCAGCGACAGCGGCAGCTTGAACTCTTCATCGCGATCACGGCCGGCAGAGGTGGCGTTGACGATCAGCTCGAAGTCGCCGAGTTCGTCCATGCGGTCCCAGTACTGGGTCAGCACGCGGCCGGGCTCGCCGATCGCATCGCTCAGCTCGTCGGCACGCTCGGGGGTGCGGTTGACCACCACCAGTTCGCGGATGCCGGCATCCAGCAGGGCCGGGGCCACGCTGCGTGCCGAGCCACCGGCGCCGAGCAGCAGCACGCGGCGGCCGCGCAGGTCGAGGCTGTGGCGGTCGGTGAGGTCACGCACCAGGCCCACGCCATCGGTGGTGTCGCCGTGCCAGTAGTCGCCCTTGCGCAGCAGCGTGTTGACCGAACCGGCCAGCTTGGCGCGCGAGGTGAACGTCCTGCACAACCCGAAGGCGATTTCCTTCAGCGGTGCGGTGACGTTGGCGCCGACACCACCGTCGGCGGCGAACGCCTCCAGCGCGGCCGGGAAGTCGGCCGGTGCCGCTTCAATGGCACGGTAATCCAGCGCGATGCCCTCCTGGCGGGCGAACGCGGCATGGATGTGCGGCGACTGCGAGTGGGCGATGGGCTGGCCGAATACGGCGTAACGGGCGGTCATGGGTGTCTTAAACTCCGGGCCTGGATTGAAACGCAAACCCCAATGGAAGCGACTATGCGCACTCCCTTGTCTCTGCTCGCGCTGAGCCTGAGTTTACTCTCCGCACCGGGCGCGATGGCGCTTTCCGAGTTCGGCATCGAAGGCATGGGCGTGGTGTCGACCAAGGCCAACGAGGCCCAGGCGACCATCGCGCCGGACGGCAAGCGCATCATCTGGGCCAGCGACCGGCCCGGCGGTGCCGGCGGCTGGGACCTGTGGCAGGCCACGCTGCGCGACGGGCGCTGGCAGGACCCGGCGCCGCTGGCCTTCAACACCGCCGGGGATGACGTGGACCCGTTCTTCAGCCACGACGGGGCCTGGCTGTTCTTCGCCTCCAACGGCGGCAGCGGGAGCGGTGGGTTCGACCTGTACGGGGTGATGATCCGCGAGGACGGCAGCTTCGGCACCGTGCTGACGATGCCGGTGACGGTCAACACGGCGGCCGATGAGCGCCACCCGGCAGTGCGGCCGGATGGGCAGGTGCTGCTGTTCGCGCGCAATGGCAAGGGCACCCAGGGTGGGTTCGACCTGTTCGTGGCAACGGCGCAGGGCCGCGGCTTCAACGCCGCGACGCCGTTGCCGGCGCCGCTCAACAGCGCGGCCGATGAGCTGGGCGGCGACTGGCTGGGCAACGGCGGGGCGCTGGCACTGACCCGGGTGGCGGGCGGCCATTCGCAGGTGTGGGTGGTGGGCTGCGATTACCGCAAGCCGGCCGAACCGCTGGGGTTGTCGTTCAATACCGCCGACGGGCAGACCCGCGCGCCGGTGGTGGATGCGTCCAAGCCCAGCGAGATGGTGGTGGCCGGGCAGGCGAAGTCGCCGAAGGCCGGCGGGTTGGATCTGTACAGGTTGCGCACACCCGCGGTGGCTGGCTGCCGGTGAGGGTGTTCAGTACGCGCGCAGCAACGCGGCGCGCTGCTGCTCGTACTCGGTTTCGCTGATCTCGCCGTTGTCCTTGCGCTGGTTCAGCGCGGCCAGCTGCGCCTGCACGGCAGGCGGCAGGTTGGCTTCGCGGGCCAGGCGGGCGGCGGCCGAGGGTTGTTCGGGCGCGCGCCGGGCGGCACGCAGCACGCCACGGATGACCAGGCCGATCACTACCGCGAACACCAGCACGCCGGTGCCCCAGGTCAGCCACTGCACCCATCCCATCGTCTGCATCATCCTGCTCCTGTCTGCGTGTTGACGCGTATTGTCAGCGTTCGCGCAGCCAACGCGCCACCTGCGGTGCGAAATAGGTCAGCACGCCATCGGCACCGGCCCGCTTGAAGCCGATCAGCGACTCCAGCACGCAGGCGCGTTCGTCCAGCCAGCCATTGGCGAACGCGGCTTTCATCATCGCGTACTCGCCGCTGACCTGGTACGCGAACGTCGGCACGCCGAACTGCTGCTTCACCCGGCGCACCAGGTCCAGGTAGGGCATGCCCGGCTTGACCATCACCATGTCGGCGCCCTCTTCCAGGTCCAGCGCGATTTCGCGCATGGCCTCGTCGCCGTTGGCCGGGTCCATCTGGTAGGTCTTCTTGTCGGCCTTGCCCAGGCTGGCCGAGCTGCCCACCGCGTCGCGGAACGGGCCGTAGAACGCCGAGGCGTACTTGGCCGAATAGGCCATGATGCGCACGTTGACGTGGCTGTTGGCATCCAGCGCGCGGCGGATGGCGCCGATGCGGCCGTCCATCATGTCCGACGGCGACACGATGTCCACGCCGGCTTCGGCATGCGACAGCGACTGCCGGACCAGCGCCTGCACGGTGATGTCGTTGAGCACGTAGCCCTTGTCATCGATGATCCCGTCCTGGCCGTGGGTGGTGTACGGGTCCAGCGCCACGTCGGTCATCACCCCCAGCTCGGGGAAGCGCGACTTCAGCGCGCGGATCGCCCGCTGCGCCAGGCCGTTCTCGTCCCACGCGGCGGCGGCATCCAGGCTCTTGCCGGCCGGGTCGATCACCGGGAACAGGTCGATCACCGGAATGCCCAGTTCCAGCGCTTCCTCGGCCACTTTCAGCAGCTCCTCGATCGACAGCCGTTCCACGCCCGGCATCGACGCCACCGGGGCGCGCCCGGCCAGCTCGTGGACGAACACCGGGTAGATCAGGTCATCGGTGGTCAGCGTGTTTTCGCGCATCAGCCGGCGCGAGAACTCGTCGTGGCGCATGCGGCGGGGGCGATAGTCGGGGTGGGCCATGGAATGCTCCGGGCAGTGTCGGGTTACTGCAGCAGGTAGCGCTGCGGTTGCAGGGGTTCCGGCAGCGGGCGCACGCCCAGGCTGTCGAGCAGGTCGATTTCGATGGTGCGCACCATCGCATCCAGCGGCAGGTCGTTGGGTTCCAGCCCGAACGGTTCTTCCATTTCCTCGCCCAGCTGGTCCAGGCCGAAGAAGGCATAGGCCAGCACCGCCGACACCACCGGGGTGGCCCAGCCCAGCGAGCTGGCCAGGCCGAACGGCAGCAGCACGCAGAACATCCACGCGCAGCGGTGCAGCAGCAGGGTGTAGGCGAACGGCAGCGGGGTCAGCAGGATGCGTTCGCAGCCGGCCTGGATGCTGGAGAGCGCATGCAGGCGGGTTTCGAACTGGGCATACAGGATGGTGTCGATCTCATCGGCGCGCAGCGCGGCGGTGGTTTCCACCGCGATCATCGCCAGCAGCTGGTCCGGCACGTTCTGGCGCTGCGCGTAGCGCCCGCGATCCGCCTCGGGCACCCAGGGCAGCCCGGCCAACGCGGCGTCCTGCCCGCGCAGGCGCGCGGCCAGCGCATGCGCGAAGGCGATGGCCAGGCGGCAGATGCGGTCGGCGCGCGCCGGTTGTGCGGCCAGCAGCGTGCTGCACAGCCGCGCCAGGCTGCGCGATTCATAGATGAGCTGGCCCCACAGCTTGCGCCCTTCCCACCAGCGGTCGAAGCAGGCGTTGTTGCGGAAGCTCAGGAAGATGGACAGCACCAGGCCCAGCAGGGTGAACGGCGCCACCGAGACGCGCTCGATGCCCGGCGGGTGGGCCAGTTCGGCGAAGGTGGCCACGGCAACGGCCAGCACGAAGATGGCGGCCACCTTGGGCGCGATGGCAGGCACGATGGAGCCGCGCAGGATGTACAGCAGCTGCCAGCCGTGGGGGCGGGGACGAATGATCATGGGGCGGTCATTCTACGCCCTCAGGTGCGGCAACCCGGCAGGTGCGACGGGGTGTCGCAGTCAGATGATCCCGCCGCCAATGGACAGGCGGACGATGCCCACTACCACCACGACCGCATTGAGCAGCAGGCCGGTCCATGCGCGACCCCGTTTGGTCGGGTGGGTGAACAGGATGCCGAGCGCGCCGATGACTGCACCGACTGCGGCGAACGGGATCAGGAACCAGTTGCCCCAGCCCAGCAGCGGGATCAGGGCCAGGATCATCCACAACAGGGCCACTACGCCCCACAACAAACTGATCAATCCCATGCCCCGCTCCCCTAACCTGAAAATGCTGGCGGCAGCGTAGCGACCCCCGTGCCAGTGGCGCGTGATGGCGGCGGCAAGAACGGGATGCGGCAGGCTCACCCCGGCGGTGTTAACGTTCGCCAGAACGGGGTTGGCGCCGATTCAGTGGCCGGCCCGGATGATCCAGGCGCAGGCCGACCAGGCCGAACAAGGGTGAACCCATGAACATTCGACTCCTTCCGCTGCTCGGCGTTCTGCTGGCCGTGACCGGCTGCGCCAGCACTTCCAAGGTGATGCTGGGCCAGACCCGTGCGCCCACCGATCCGGCGCTGGTGCAGATCTATTCCACTCCACCACCGGGTTCGATTGAAATCGCCCAGCTGGAGTCCACCAGCGCCGCAGGCTTCGGCACCCAGGGCCAGACCGATGCGGCGGTGATGCGGCTGAAGAAGGAGGCGGCCGCGCTCGGCGCCAACGGGGTGATCCTGATGGGCGTGGAGTCCAGCAGCTCAGGTGGCGGCCTGTCCGTAGGCGGCGGCAGCTACGGCTCGCACAGCGGCGGCGGCGTGGGCATCGGCATTCCGACCACGCAGAAGCGCGCGGCCGGCGTCGCCATCTGGGTTCCCAACCCGCCACCGGCGGACCGCCTGCCGGTGCAGACGATCACGCCGACCCGGTGAAAGCGGGTCACGACCAACGGTCGTGACCTACCCAGTTGGTAGGCCACGACCGTTGGTCGTGGCCCACGCGGAGGCGATTACTTTGCCCTGTAC
>NZ_JASCOP010000052.1:0-26094 GCF_029959395.1 Stenotrophomonas sp. PS02300 | reverse complement strand
GGTGGGCACCCGTTCTGGTCACGGGCGTCTCCCCCAAACCCCGGCAGGCCCGGCCGGGGGGCCCGGCGACTCTCGACGCGGCCCGCAGCGGCTAGTGCACCGCCGCAGCCGCCTTGGTGGCCTCCGTAACAGCCGCAGGCGTTAGAGACGCGTTAGAGACATCCACGACGGAGATCAACGCCAGCAGGTTCCTGATGGTCAGGTCTTCCACGGTTCCCGGGCAGTGCTCCAGGATGTCGATCAGTGCCAGCAGTTCCACAATGCGCAGATCGTAGATGCGCAGCAGCTCGCGGATGACCCGGAACAGATCCTTCCTGGATACATCGTCTACGCCGATCAACCGATTGACCAAGGTACCGGGTGCGTGAGGGTGTGCGCCGCGGGTGGCGTGAATGGCACCGATGACATCGCTGAGCGTAAGCGACTCGAACGGCGTGTCGTTCGCTGTCAGGTGCTCTTCGAGCGTAATCCAGGTGGAGCTCCCCCACTCCAGGGTATCGGCGATCTGGCCGAAGTAGTGGGTGAAGTCGACGGATGTGCGCGTAGGCGCGGTCAGGTTTTCGGACGACATGGCGGGATTCCTCAGTTGAATTGAGATCCAGCGCCCTGCAACGGGCTGGGCGCTGATGCGCCTCGCTTTTCGGGCTGCAAATCCCGGCCGCCGATACTGCGGTGACGATGCCATCCTTATTCTTGAGAGTGCGGCGCGTCAACGCTGCGGACATCGATCTGTGCGCGGGGTATCAGCGGCATCCAAGAAATGTGAAGTGTGTACCGGCGTCGCTGGCCTTTCGCGACATGTGCTTGCCACCGCTCTCCACGGGGTACGCGGATGCAGTCGAGGCATGCCGTGTTCGCCGCCACTGTGGTGGGCCCACCAGGATTCGAACCTGGAACCAAAGGATTATGAGTCCTCTGCTCTAACCGTTGAGCTATAGGCCCTGCGCGGTTGCACAGTGTAGTGGAGGCGAAGCGGGGCTTGCTACTGGGCCGCCCAGGGAGAGCGCCTCAACCGAAGCGTTGCGCCAGTGCCTTGACTCGCTGGGCGTTGTGAGCGGCCAGTTCGCGCAGGGCATTGGAGCGAATCATTGGGGACGCCGCAACGCTCTGCCAGTACTCCGCCGCGAGCGGGGCCGCCCATTGCAGCTGGGCCAGCTGGCCCGCGCGCTCTGGCGCAATAGCCCCTAACGGCGCGGCAGGACGGAGAACTCCGGTGCGAGAGGGTGCCAGCGACATGGGTAGCATGTCGTAAGTGGGAACCAGCTGTAACGGACCTCGATCCGCGAGTCGGAATCCGAGATTGCCCTGGTGCATGTCGCTGTTGCCGATCAGGCGCCCGAAGGCGTGGAGCTGCGCCATTCGGGTTGCGGTTTCTGGCATTACCCAGCCCAATGCTTGGAGCTGCTCGCCCACGCTCCCCCAGTCTGCGGTTACGTCACCCACGAAGGCAGAAGACAGGGACATCAGCGAAACGAAGCCTAGCCGGCCCAGCAGGTTTGGGGTGCGGTCGAATCGCTGCACCTCCAGGAAGGTGTACTCGCTGGTCTGGATAAGCTCCGAAGCGGCGGCTTGGATTCCTGCTTCTCGGAGGCATTGCAGGGCTAGGTGTTCGCATACGAGCAGGTCGGCCCAGCGTTCGGCGGCTTCGCCCGCGTCTGCCCGGGCAAACTTCACTAGAACGGCATGGCGCTGCCCATCATGCTCGACAGTAGCAGTGAACTTTGGCTGCTCGCCGCCCGGGGAGGAGCCTACTTCCTCGCCCTCCAGAGCCGCTACAGCGCGCTCCGGATACCCTGTTTCGCGCGCTTGGGCGGCGATGTGATCGGGTGGATTGTCCAATGCAGCCAGCGCAGCTTCGACCGAATCACCGCCCAGGATCAGGTCACCGATTTGAGTACCTCCAGCTCGCACGATGGCCTGCAGAGTGTCGCCAAGCTGCCAGCGAACCAGATCCGCGGGGACCCCAAGATCGCGCGCGCGGCGATGGGCGAATGTGCGACCCAGAAAGCCTTGGGGACGAAGGTCGTCGAGAAACCACGGCAGGCCCGGGAAGTGCCCGTCAACGTCGCCTTCTGGTGGGCGCGTCAGGTTAGGGCGTGGGGGGTGCGCCTGTACGTGGAACGTGTCGCCGGTAAGCGCGATGACGCTTCCGAGCTCTTCGAGGCTCGCGTCTGCACGGAGTCGATACAGCGGCCATTCGCTACCGGCGGTGGTGACCTGGCGGGCGGCATAAGCCGTAGCGCGGCTGCGACCCAACCGCACGACACGGTCGCCGGCCTCAGCTACGAGCCTGCTCAGGGTCATGCGCGTGACGCCCAGGCCTTCTGTGAGGTCCGCAGCTGTAACCGCCTGGCCGGCGGGCAGCCGGTCGAGCAGGTCCTGTACGTGATGGGTGCGGGTACGGGGCATGCGGAGCCATATATGTTACTAGTTATGTTACGCATATATACATCAGGGATTGTGAGCAGGCAAATCAATCCAACCTCAACATATGGAAAGTTAAGGGATTCCTGCTGGTTCTGCCACAATTGGGGCATATACAATCACTAATAATGTTACGCAATTTAGACCTTGATAGCGGAAGGTCGCCAGTTGTTAGCCTCTACAGATCCGGCGTTCTAGAAATGCAAAAGTTCTTGCATACAGATCTTGGACACTACGGCCTTTCATCCCCGACGACCCTCCGCCGGCGCTCCTTGACGCGGAATGCCACACTCCAAGCCATCTTCGGTTGGGGTCATGCGTTACCGTGCCGATGGGCGAGGTCGGCGGTCGTTTGGGAACCGACCCTACCCCCGCGTGCCCGCGTCCGGCGCGGTGCGCCGGCGCGATGCGGGAGCCCGTTCGGTCACCGATTGCGGCAGCCCAAGAAAAAACCCCGCCGAAGCGGGGTTTTTCATTTACGCGACTTCCTGGAGATCAATCGATGTCCAGGAAGCTGCGCAGCTGCTCGGAGCGGCTCGGGTGGCGCAGCTTGCGCAGCGCCTTGGCTTCGATCTGGCGGATGCGCTCGCGGGTGACGTCGAACTGCTTGCCCACTTCCTCGAGGGTGTGGTCGGTGTTCATGTCGATGCCGAAGCGCATGCGCAGCACCTTGGCTTCCCTCGGGGTGAGGCCAGCCAGCACGTCACGCACGGTTTCGGACAGGTTGATGTTGGTGGTGTTCTCGATCGGGGACTCCACGTTGGTGTCCTCGATGAAGTCGCCCAGATGGGAATCCTCGTCGTCGCCGATCGGGGTTTCCATCGAGATCGGCTCCTTGGCGATCTTCATCACCTTGCGGATCTTGTCTTCCGGCATGTCCATTTCCTTGGCCAGCTCCTCCGGCGTGGCCTCGCGGCCGTACTGCTGGAGCATCTGGCGGGAAATGCGGTTCAACTTGTTGATCGTTTCGATCATGTGCACCGGAATACGGATGGTGCGCGCCTGGTCGGCGATCGAACGGGTGATGGCCTGGCGGATCCACCAGGTCGCATACGTGGAGAACTTGTAGCCGCGGCGGTATTCGAACTTGTCCACGGCCTTCATCAGGCCGATGTTGCCTTCCTGGATCAGGTCGAGGAACTGCAGGCCGCGGTTGGTGTACTTCTTGGCGATGGAGATCACCAGGCGCAGGTTGGCTTCGACCATTTCCTTCTTGGCCTTGCGCGCCTTGGCTTCGCCGTAGGCCATGGCCCGGCTGATTTCCTTCAGCTCTTCCAGCTCCAGCGAGGTGTTCTTCTCGATGTCGATGGTGGACTGCTGTTCGGCAATGATCTGGTCCTTGACGTCACGCAGCGCCGACGACCACTTCTGCTTGCGCTTCAGTGCGTCTTCCACCCACTCCAGGTTGGTCTGATTGCCTTCCCACGAACGGATGAAATCCTTGCGCGGCATGCGGGCGGTCACGGTGGCCAGGTTCAGCACGCGGCGCTCGTGGCCCTTGATGTCGGCCATCACGTCGCGCAGCTGCTTGACCAGCACGTCGGTCAGCGGCAACGGCAGCTTCAGGGTGACGAACACGGCGGCCATGTCGTCGCGCAGCTTGGTCAGCGGCTTGCGGTCGGCCTTGGTGGCTGCCTTCTTGAAGGCAGCGTAGGCGGCAGCCAGCTCGCCCATGCGGCGGGCAACTTCTTCCGGGTCCGGACCGGTCGGGCCGGCTTCTTCTTCAACGTCGTCGCCGTCGTCTTCGTCTTCGTCGGCATCGGCATCAGCGTCGTCGCTGGTGTCTTCAGCCACGACCGGGGCCGGCACTTCTTCCACCAGGTCGTTGAAGCCGACGATCACTTCGGCCAGGCGCTTCTTGCCTTCCTTGTGTGCTTCGTAATCGGCCAGCAGCGATTCCACCGACACCGGGAAGGTGCCGAGTGCGGCCTGGACCTGGCCCAGGCCTTCTTCGATGCGCTTGGCGATGGCGATTTCGCCTTCGCGGGTCAGCAGCTCCACGGTACCCATTTCGCGCATGTACATGCGCACCGGGTCGGTGGTGCGGCCACCTTCGGTGTCGAGTGCGCTCAGTGCAGCGGCAGCTTCTTCGGCCGCGGTGTCATCGACTTCGCGGTTACCGGTGTTGCCGTCGTTGAGCAGCAGGGTTTCGGCATCGGGTGCCACTTCATGGACATCAATGCCCATGCCGTTGATCATGCCGATGATGTCTTCGATCTGCTCCGGGTCGACAATGTCGTCGGGCAGGTGGTCATTGACTTCGGCGTAGGTCAGGTAGCCCTGTTCCAGGCCCTTGCTGATCAGAAGCTTGATGTCGTTTTGCTGGGCAGGACGTTCGTTGGCCATGTAGTGCTCGCGCCACCGGCAGGGATAGGGAATAGAACCTAGCATTATACCAGCCCAGCGCCCCTCGGGCCCGGGCGGTGGTCCCGGGGTCAGGGTCTGAGCAGGAAGGTCACCGGACCATCGTTGATCAGGCTGACAACCATATGGGCGCCAAACTGACCGGTTTCCACCCCTGAAACGTGTTTTTGACGACAGATCTCCACCAATCTGTTGAATCCACGTTCAGCCTCGTCAGGCGGCGCGGCGGTACTGAAGCCCGGGCGCATCCCGCTGGCCGTGTCTGCCGCGAGGGTGAACTGGCTCACCAGCAGCAGGCCGCCCCCTGTCTCCCCCAGGGATCGGTTCATTTTCCCGCTCTCATCTGCAAACACACGGTAACCAAGCAGGCGATCGGCCATCCGCCGGATCTGGGCCTCCGTATCGCCCGGCTCCATGCCCACCAGGGCCAGCAGGCCCGGGCCGATCTGGCCGACCACGGCCTGGTCCACGCTGACGCTGGCCTGGGTAACGCGCTGGATGAGGACGAGCATTGGGGGCATTCCGGAGTGAACAAGCGCCCTACCTTAGGGGTTGGGCGCGCGCACCGGCTAGACTTTGCCCCGATGAAACCGCAAACCACCGCCCGCCTGGCCTACCGCGCCGCTGCCTTGTTCACCCGCCTGCCCTGGTCCTGGCTGCGCGGCTTCGCCCATGCGCTGGCCGGGCTCTGGATTGCCCTGAACGCCCGCGAGAGCCGGGTGACCCGGCGCAACCTGGAACTGGCCTACCCCGAGCTGTCGGCCCAGGACCGCGCCGCGCTCCACAAGGCGGTGCTGCGCTCCACCGCGCTGCAGGCGGTGGAAACCCTGCGCCTGTGGACCCGGCCGCGCGACCAGAACCTGGCCCTGCTTACCGAACGCCATGGCGAGGCGCTGTACGACGCCGCCCTGGCCAGCGGCAAGGGCGTGATCGTGGCCGCCCCGCACTACGGCAACTGGGAGCTGCTCAACCAGTGGCTGGCCTCGCGCGGGCCGATCGCCATCGTCTACAAGGCCCCCGAGGAAGCGGTGGGCGACGAATTCCTGCAGCTGGTCCGGGGCGGCAGCAACGTGCAGCAGGTCCGGGCCGAAGGGCCGGCGGTACGCCAGCTGTTCAAGGTGCTCAAGGACGGGGGTGCCACCGGCATCCTGCCGGACCAGCAGCCCAAGGCCGGCGATGGCGTGTTCGCCCCGTTCTTCGGGGTGGAAGCGCTGACCATGACCCTGGTCAACCGGCTGGCCGAGCGCACCGGGGCCACCGTGCTGTACGGGTGGTGCGAGCGCACCGGGCCGGGCATGCAGTTCGCCCTGCACATCACGCCGGCTGACGCCGCGGTGGCCGATCCTGACCCACGCACGGCCGCCAGTGCGCTCAATGCCGGGATCGAGGCGATTGCCCGCCGCGATCCGGCCCAGTACCAGTGGACTTACAAGCGTTACACGCTGCGCCCGCCGCACAGCGACGAAGTGGACCCGTACGCCACCGAGAAACACCCTCACTGAGGACCGCCGCACCGAGCGCGACGCTGCGTCGCACCGGCCACGATTGAATCGGCGCCTTCCGACCCCACTGTGAAACCACGATGTCCCCCACGGCCCCTGCCATGTCCCCAGTTGCTTCTTCCCCGTTCGGCGATCCGGCCGCGATCCGCTGCGAGCGCGCGGTGGCCGAACTGCGTGCCGGCCGCCCGGTGGTGATCGATGACGGCCACGGCCAGCGCCTGGCCTTCATCGCCCTGGACAGCAGTACGCGCAGCAGCTACACCGCCTTTGCCGGGGTGGCCGCCGGGCAGCATTACCTGTTCCTGACCGCCACCCGCGCGCGGGTGCTGGGCGTGGCCGCCGAAGACGGCGCGCGGGTGCCGCTGGCCGGGGTCGACTTCGATGCCCTGCCCTCGCTGAGCTACCTGCGCGATGCCGAGCCGATGCCGGCTGGCTGGACCGCCGGGCAGGCACTGGATGAGGGCGCGGTGGAAATCGCCCGGCTGGGCCTGCTGCTGCCGGCCATGGTCGGGGTGCTGCTGGCCCCGGGCGATGCCCGCTTCGACAGCTGCGCGCAGGTATCGCTGTGCGACCTGGCCCAGGGCGCCGAACAGGCCGCCCATGCCTACGAGCTGGTGGCGCGTTCGCCGGTGCCGCTGCGCGAGGTCGGCATGACCGAGTTTGCGGTGTTCCGCGGCGGCGTGGCCCAGCGCGACCAGGTGGCGATCATCGTGGGCACCCCCGACCTTGCCGGGGTGGTGCCGGTGCGCGTGCATTCCTCGTGCCTGACCGGCGACCTGTTCGGCTCGCTCAAGTGCGACTGCGGCGACCAGCTGCGGCGCGGGCTGCGCAAGCTGAAGGAACTGGGCGGCGGCGTGTTGCTGTACCTGGACCAGGAAGGCCGCGGCACCGGCATTGCCGCCAAGATGCGCGCCTACGGCTACCAGCACGATGGGCTGGACACGATCGATGCCGATGCGCAGCTGGGCTTTGGTGCCGACGAGCGCCGCTATGGCAGCGCGGTGGCGATGCTGCAGGGCCTGGGCGTACAGCGCGTGCAGTTGCTCAGCAACAATCCGACCAAGGCCCAGCGCCTTCGCCATGCGGGGATCGAGGTGGTGGACTGCGTGCCGGTGACCGGCGACATCACCGCCGAGAACGAGCACTACCTGCGCACCAAGGCCGAACGCGCCGGCCACCTGCTGGATGTGGACGCGCTGATCCAGGCCGCGCAATAGCACGCGCCAACCTGCTACCGTCTGCGCGACGGGCGCAGCCGACCTGACGTGGACGCCCGGCATGTTTCCTCCTGCCGAGCGCCTGCCTTGTCCGACCCGTCCCCTGCCCCGTTGCCGACCCCGCCACCGCTGCCCGACCAGGGCACGTGGCAGCCGCTGCCGCTGCGCGCGGCCACCATCGCCGGCGTGGCCGGTGCCATCACCGGAGCGATCCTCATCGGCGGCGTGCTCGGCACGCTGTGGGTGGTGTTCGACATGCCGATGCGCTGGATCGCGGGGCCGGCCATGCTGCTGCCCGGTGCGCTGATCGGCGGCTTCTTCGGTTTCCGCCGGCAGCGCCGCACCTGGTGGCGGCTGGATGCGCAGGGGCTGGGCGTGCGCCGTGACCTGATGTGGCAGCTGGAAACCCGGGTTCCGCTGTCGCGCGTGCAGCACCTGGACCTGCGCCGTGGCCCGATCGAACGTACCGCGCGGCTGTCCACCCTGGTGGTGCACACCGCCGGCAGCCGCTTCAGTGCGGTATCGCTGGCCGGGCTGGACCAGGCCGATGCCGAGCACCTGCGCGATGCGCTGGGCCACCAGCTGGACCAGGACGACGACGCCTTGTGAGCACGCCCCTGGCTGACGACGACGCCCCCGACCAGCGCCTGCATCCGTGGTCGTGGCTGTTCGTGCTGCTGATGCAGCTGCGCCAGTTCCTGCTGCCGCTGGTGGCGCTGGTAGTGTTCAGCGGCCGGGGCGACAGCGACAGCGAGGACATGTGGTCCAACCTGGCCGCGCTGGTGGTGATCGTGGTGCTGGTGGCGGTGTCCATCCTGCAGTACCTCACCTTCCATTACCGGATCGGGCGCGATGCGATCAGCGTGCGCAGCGGGGTGATTTCACGCAACCGGCGCGAGATTCCGTTCGCGCGCATCCACAACGTGGTGGTGCACCAGAACCCGCTGCACCGGCTGTTCGGGGTGGCCGAGCTGCGCCTGGAATCGGCCGGCGGCACGCGTCCGGAAGCGGAAATGCGCGTACTGAAGCTGACCCAGGCACTGGCGCTGGAGCAGCTGGTGCGCCAGCGCGGGCAGCAGCAGGTGGCCAGCGGCGAAGCGTCGGCTGCGGAAACCACCGCCGCGCCTGCCGAAGATGTACTGCTGCAGCTGGGTACGGCGGATGTGGTGCGCGTCGGGCTGCTGTCCAATCGCGGCTGGGTGGTGGTGCTGGCCGCGATCGGTGCGGCGTACCAGCTGTTCCCGCGCGGCGCGGTCGACGACGCCATTGAACACGGCGGCCGCCAGGCGTTCGGCTATGCCAGCACCCTGCACCCGGCGACCTGGGTCTGGGTGGTGGCGGCGGCGGTGATGGTGGTCGGATTCTGGGTCCTGCTGCGGGTGTTCTCGGTGGCATTGGCGCTGCTGCGCTACCACGGCTTCCGGCTGACCGAACACGAGCGCCGCCTCACCGTGGCCAGCGGGCTGCTCACGCGCATGCGCACCAGCGTGGCGCGCCGGCGGATCCAGGCCTGGACCCTGCGCGAAACCGCGCTGCAGCGCTGGTTCAAGCGACGCCACCTGCGCATCGATATCGCTGCGGGTGTTTCAACCGATGGCGAACGCCGCGACCTGCGGGAGCTGGCGCCGCTGGCAACGCCCGAGGCATGCAACGCGCTGGTGCAGCACCTGCTGCCGCAACTGCAGTGGCCACCGGCGCAGTGGCGGCACGTGCCGCAGCGCGGCTGGTGGCGGTTGTGCCTGCGGGCGCTGGTGATCGTGCCGCTGCTTGCGGTGGGTGCGGTGTGGGAGGTGGGGCCGTGGGGCGCACTGGTGCTGGCGTGGCTGCCGTGGTCGGCGCTGCGCGCGTACCTCACGGTGGCGCGCATGGGGTACCACCTGGATGCGGGCTACGTGGCCGTGCGCGGCGGCTGGTGGCAGCGCTGGTGGCGGTTTGCCGAGCTGGACAAGCTGCAGGCGCTGCGTCTGGACCGGTCGCCGCTGGACCGGTGGCTGGGAACGTCCAGTGTGTGGCTGGATACCGCGGGGGCCAGCGGCAGCATCGCGCTGTGCCTGCGGTACCTGCCGGAGGCCGAGGCGCGGGCGGTGTTCGAGCAGCTCAATGCTGCGTTCGTGAAGCGTCGCCCGGACCGCTAACCGTCACCGCTTGGAAGGACCCCAATAGCCAAGGTCCTTGCGGATCTGCAGGCCGCGTGTCCAGGCGCCGAAGGGCTTGCGCTTCAAGGTGCCCATCTCGCCGGCCAGGAAATCCTCGGTGGCGGCGATGACGCGCTCGCTGGAACGCCCATCACGCCACGGGTGGATGTCATCGGCATAACGGCGGATCTCCGCCATCAACGCCGGCTCCGGGTGCAGCGCGCGTGCCAGCATCGCCGGCAGCTGGGCCGGATCGTCGAAGTCGATCATGTGCGGCTGCGGCACGCGGTTGCGGAAGGTCACCACCGGTTTGTGCTGCACCACGAACTCGGACACGATCGACGACGTATCCGACACCAGCACGTCGGCGGCGCGCTGCGCGGCCATCACCTGCTCCGGTTCGATGAAGGCGGCGTTGGTACCGGCCAGCGCGCGGTAGCGGGCGAACAGTTCCGGCGGGCATTTGGGATGCAGGGTCAACAGCCAGTAGTGCTCGCCCCGGGCGATGTCGGCGGCGATCTGCTCGTAAAGGTGCGGCGCCGCGCTCAGGCGCTCGGTGAAGGTGGAGCCGAACAGGATCACCGGCCGCCCCTTCGCCGGCGCGCGCAGCGCCGCGCTGGCGCCGCCGTCGTCCAGGAACAGCGGGTCCAGCTTGGGCCAGCCGGTTTCGGCCACGGCGAAGTGGCCCTCGCGCGCGGCCAGCTCGCGGAACGGGGTGGTGGTGGCCGGGCCCTGCGTGCAGTACAGGTCGAACAACCCGCGCACGCGGAAGTGGCCACGGGCGCTGTCGCGCTTCTGCACGTTGAAGCCGTGGAAGACCTGCACCTTGGCCCCGGCGATGAACGGCGGCACCCAGTTGGCCGCGCTGAACACCGCGCGCGGGCGCAGCGCCAGCGCCTGCTGCAGGCCGACGTTGGGCACGCCCGGCAGGCTGGCCCCAGCCGCCCCGTCGGCGAACCACGCCGACACCGATTGACCGGAAGCGTGCAACGCCTGGGCCAACGGGGCGAGAATAGGCAGCGCATAGCGCTCCGTCGCAAACAGCAGGTACTCGGCCATCATGTCCTCCACGACCGCTCCCGTTGAACGGCCTCGCATCTCGGCCTGCATTATCGCGTTCAATGAAGCCGACCGCATCGGCGATTGCCTGGCTTCGCTGGCCTTCTGCGATGAGGTGATCGTCGTGGACTCGTATTCCACGGATGCGACCGTCGCCATCGCCACCGCCGCTGGGGCGACGGTGCTGCAACGGCCGTTCGATGGCTTCCGCAGCCAGAAGGCGTTCTGCGTGGCGCAGGCCACCCACGACTGGGTGCTGTGCCTGGATGCCGACGAGCGCATCAGCGATGCCCTGCGCGCGGCCATCCAGGCCGCCCAGGCCGGTGGCTTTGCAGGCCACCACGGCTACCGGTCCGCCCGCCTGTCCGAGTACTTCGGCAGGTTCCTGCGCCACGGCAATGCCTACCCGGACCGGGTGCTGCGGCTGTTCGACCGCCGCCACGGCGGCTGGCGCGGCAACCGCGAGATCCACGAAGCCGCCAGTGTCGATGGCAGCGTGGGTACCCTGCGCGGCGATCTCATCCACTACCCCTACCGTTCGCTGGAGCAGCAGCTGGCCAAGACCCAGCGCTATGCGCGGATGATGGCCGAGCACGAATTCGCCCGCGGCAAGCGGGCCACGCTGGCCAAGCTGGTGCTGGCCCCGGCGTGGCGGTTCTGGCGGGGGCTGCTGCTGCGCGGCGGTTTCCGCGATGGCTGGCATGGGCTGGTGTATGCCTACGTGCGCGCCAACTACGTGCGCCAGAAGACCATCATGCTGTGGATGCTGCAGCACGGGCAGCCGGTCAGCGACCCGCCCCGGCGCGGCGACGCCCCCTGACATTCACCCAAGGCCTCCATGAAGATCCTGTATACCAACTTCCACGCCGGTGACGGCGGTGGGCACACCACGTACCTGGCCTCGCTGGCCCGGGCGCTGTCGCCGCGCCACCAGCTGTTCATGGCCGCCCCGGCCGGCAGCCGCGTTCTGCGCGTGGTGCGCCAGGAGCGCATTGCCGAACCGGTGGAGATCGCCTTCAGCAGCGGCCTGGCCACGCTGGGGCGGCAATGGGCGGACCTGCGCTCCCTGCGCGGGCTGATCCGCGAGCACGCCATCGACATCGTGCACGCCAACGGCGCGCGCGATCATCGTGTGGCGATGGAGGCAGTGGCGGGGCTGCCGAAACGGCCCAAGCTGGTATTCACCAAGCACAACAGCAAATCGAGCAACACCTTCGGCAATACCGTCCGCGCGCGCTGGGGCACCGACCGGGTGATCGCCGTGTCCGAACACACCCGGCAGATGCTGCTGGACAGCCCCTACCGGCGCTGTCCAATCGATGTGGTGCGCAATGGCGTGGACCTGCAGCGGTTCTCGCCGGTCCCGCCTGCCGAGGGCGCCGCGCTGCGCGCGCGCTGGACGCGCGATCCCGACGCGCTGGTCCTGGTAAGCAATGCCGGCACCGATAACCACAAGGGCTGGATCGACCTGGCCCGCGCCATCGCCACCCTGCCCGAGCCGCTGCGCGGCAAGGTGCACATGGCCATGGCCGGGCGCGAACCGGACCCGCGCCTGGTCGCCGAGGTGGAACAGCTCGGCATGGCCGGGCAGGTGCATTTTGCCGGGCTGCTGGAAGACATCCGCCCGTTCGTGGCCAGCGGCGATGCGGGCTTCGTGTTGTCCTACGATGTGGAAACCATCTCGTTTGCCTGCCGCGAAATGATGGCGATGGGCAAGCCGGTGATGGTCAGCGATTACGCCGGTTTGCCTGAGAACATCACGCATGGGCACAACGGCTGGATCGTGCCGGTGCGGAACGTGGCGGCCATCGCCGCGCAGGTGGTGGCGCTGTACGAGCAGCGTGGCGAGCTGGCCCGGATCGGGCAGGCCGCGCGCGAGCATGCGGCCGAGGCGTTCGGGTTGGAGACCTTCAGTGGCTTGACTGAGGCTTCTTACGAAGCGGTGTTGCGCGGGGGTTGAGCGTCACCGCGCAGGCGCAGGGGGTCGGACAGGGCCAGGAAGAAGGCGATCCAGGTGGCGTAGAACGAGGCGGTGCGCATGTCGCGGAACATCATTTCGGTGAGGCCGAACACCGCAAAGCCCACGCAGATCATCAGGCCCGCACCCGCGAACAGGCGGGTCGGCCGGTCGGTCACGCCCAGCCGCAGGCGCTTGGCGAACACCCAGCCCGGCGCGATGTACAGCAGCACCAGGCCCAACCCGCCCAGCACGCCATAGGTGGCCAGGAAGTACAGCAGGTCGTTGTGGGTTTCACCGAAGTCGCGCGCCACCGTGGGGGTGACCTGCTTGGCCTCGGCCAGCTGCGCCAGCTCTTCGCGGAAGCGGTCGCCGCCGCCGATGCCAAACACCGGCTCGCTGCGGATCATGTGCCCGGCCGCGCTCCACAGCTGCAGGCGGATGCACACCGACGTATCGGACAGGTGCGCCACCTGGCACTGGTCGAACTCGCTCACCCCCAGGTGGATGCGCTCACGCATGGAGGCGTCGCTGGCCACGATGATGCCGGCCACGCCCAGCAGCAGGGCAGCGGCCAGGACCTTGAAACGGTTCATGCGCCGCCCCTGGACCAGCAGGGCGATGAACAGGAAGAACGGAATGGCCAGCAGCCCGCCACGGGTCTGGGTGGCCAGGAAGGCCCCGATGCCGGCGATGCCGGTTACCAGCTTCAGCGCGAACTCGGTGCGGCGGAAACGGGTGATCCGCAGGCCCAGCAGCAGGAAGGAAATGACCGAGAACAGCAGGGTCAGGTCGCCGTAGGTGACCGCATTGAACTGCCGGGTCTGCGGCCGCGCCCCGGTGCTCAGCACCAGCCAGGCCACGTTGATCACCGCATACCAGATGCCGCCGAGCAGGCCGAACGCCGCATGCGCCAGGATATGGCGCGGCATGCGCAGCAGTGCGGCCAGGATCAGGCCCACGGTCAGCAGGCGCACGGCCTTCTCGACCTCCGACCCTTTCCAGATGCCATGCACGCCCAGGCTGACCAGCACACCCACCAGCATCACCGCCATGCCCAGCACCATCCACAGGTACTCGCGGCGGTTGTCGCACCAGGTACTGCCCACGGCAGGGCGGCGCACCCAGGCCAGGGTGATGAAGCTGAGCAGCACCAACCCGTAATAGCCCGCGCTGCCGCCATCCATCGTCGACATCAACAGCACCGGCGAAAGACCAAGCGCCACCGTGAATACCCATGCCAGGACAGGGTTGACGCCGGCAGGACGGGAAAGCGCGTGGGTCACGTTCAATGCGGTTCGGGCGGAGCGGTCGGCATTGTCGCTGATCGGTCGGGAATGATCCATGAGCGTGCGGCTAGTCTTCGCCGTCTTCCTTGCCCTGCTCCAGGCGGATCCGGGCCAGGTCCACCGCGCTGGGCTGGCAGGGCCCGACAAAGGCATGGGCCGGCACCAGCCACCAGCCACGCCGGTTGGCCACGCCTACCCGCTCGGCCTGTGACCGGTCCACGCAATCCAGCAGTGCCGCTTGCTGTACCAGCAGCCAGCGCTGCCCAGGCGCCTGCGCCTGCCATGCCCTGCCGTCCTGCAACTGGTGGTACCAGCGTCGCTTGAAGCCAAAGGTGCGTACCGGGCGGTCGGACATGAGCAGGTTCTGCTCTTTCCAGCCGACCAGGCCCAGCTCCGCATCAGGGCCGATCCGTTCGCCCGCCTGGCGCATCAGACCGCGCGCGGAACTGGAATCATTGAACAGCGGGTAGCCCACCAACCCGTAGGCCACCCAGGCCATGGCCAGGATCGAGATCACCGCCAGGTGAAATCGGCGCCGCCCACTGAAGACCAGGCTGACCACGCCCCAGCTGCCCAGGGCGATGCCGATCCAGCCCAGCGCGGCGGTCACCGAAGCATCGATCCCGCGCTCATGGATCAGTTTGCGCTCGAAGCTAGGCTCGCCACCCAGCATCGCCACGCCCACGCCCAGCAGCGCCACCGTCAGCAGCGCGGCGAACCCGCCCAGCACCCATTGCACGTCACGCCGGCGCAGCAGCCCCGGCAGCAACGGCGCCAGCGCCAGGCAGAACATCGGCAGCGCCGGCAGGATGTAGACATCGCGCTTGCCATGCGGAATGGAGAAGAACAGCACGATCAGCAGCCACCAGCCCAGCAGCAGCAGGTAGCGCGGGTCACGCCGGCGCAGGCGCCGCCACCAGGCCGGAATCGCCCATGGCACCAGCAGGAACGCGGGAATCCACATCGAGGGCATGGTGGCCAGGAAGTACCACCACGGCTGGTGGTGGTCCCAGGACTGCGCGTAGCGCTTGGCGGTCTGCCGGAACAGGATGTCGTCCATGTAAGCGCGGTACTCAGCCGCGCCGCTGGCGGTCGCGGCCATCACCATCGGCACCAGCCACAGCGCAATGGCGGCCAGGAAGGCCAGCGGCCCTACCCAGAACCGCCCGTCGCGCAGGTCCAGCCGTACCCGCGGCCAGCCCATGGCCACGGCGGCCAGCGCCGGCACCAGCATCAGCAGCGCCAGCACGCCCACGCCCTTGGTGATCACCCCCAGCCCGGCGGCGAACCAGCCCAGCCACCACCAGCGCCACGCGGGCCCGCACAGCAGGTGGCGCAGCAGGCCGTAGTTGGCCAGGGTGATGAAGAACACCACCAGCGGGTCAATCTGGGCCTTCTTGGCCTGGAAGGTGAAGTGCACGGCGAACAGCAGCGCCCAGGCGGCATACAGGCCGACCTTGCGGGTCCACAGCCGGCGGCCCAGGTCGTACACGAGGGCCAGCGTACCCAGCGCGGCCAACAGGGTGGGCAGCAGGAACGCCACCCGCCAGTCGCGCAGCACGGTGTACAGCGCGGCCTGCAGCCACATCAACATCGGCGGCTTGTCCGAGTACAGCTCGGTACCCCGGTGCGGGAACAGCCAATCCCCGCTCAGCACCATCTGCTTGGCCACCAGCGCAAAGCGCGGCTCGTCCGAGGGCCACGGGTCGCGCATGCCCAGCCCCGCCCCCAGCACCAGCAGGGCCATCAGGGCAAGCAACCAGAACTCCCGGGATTCGCGTGTTTTCAGCATGGGCGCGATTCTAACGGTGCCGTATTACCCCTTCTTTAGCAGACGCGCGTAGAAGAAGCCGTCAGCACCGTGTTCGCCGGGCAGGCGCTGGCGCCCGGCCCAGGAATCGTGACCGTAAGCGTCACCCAGTGGCAGGAATCCCGCGCCGCGGGTGCGCTGCAGGAAGGCTTCGATCTGGAACTGGTTTTCGTCGCGCAGGATCGAGCATGTCGCGTACAGCAGGGTGCCGCCCGGAGCGAGCATGCCGAAGCAGGCATCCAGCAGGCGCGCCTGCAGCGCGACCAGCGCCGGGATGTCGGTGGCGCGGCGGTGCAGCAGCACGTCGGGCTGGCGGCGGATGATGCCGGTGGCCGAACACGGGGCATCCAGCAGGATCACGTCGAACGGCTGCCCGTCCCACCAGCTGGCCGGGTCGGTGGCATCGGCGGCGCGTACCTGGGCGTGTTCGCCCACCCCGGTGCGCGCGAAGGTTTCGCTGATGCGCTTGAGCCGGCGTGCATCGATGTCCAGCGCCAGCAGGCGCAGGCTGGGGTCGCGCTCGAGCAGGTGCGCCGACTTGCCGCCCGGGGCGGCGCAGGCATCGAGCACACGCGCGCCCTTGGGCACGGCCAGCGCGTCGGCTACCTGCTGCGCCGACAGGTCCTGCACCGACAGCGCGCCATCGGCAAAACCGGGCAATGCCGAAACGGCCACCGGAACCGGCAGGCGGATCGCATCGCTGCCCAGCTCACTGGCCTCGGCGGCGATACCGGCCGCTTCCAGCCGCTCCAGCATCGCCTCGCGGTTGCCGTGCTGGCGGTTGACCCGCAACCACAACGGGGCCGGCTGCAGGCTGGCAGTGAAGATGTCGTCGGCCTGCTCGGGCCAGTCCTGTTCGATCTGCTCGGCCATCCACTGCGGGAAGGCCTCGCGCGCCGGCAGCGGCGGAATGCCATCACGCTGGGCGCGGCGCAGCAGGGCATTGACCATCCCGGCCTGGCGCTCCTTGCCCAGCGCGCGGGCGGCATCGACGGTGGCCGAGAGTGCGGCATGTGCCGGCAGCTCAAGCGCATCGAGCTGGGCGAAGCCGACCAGCAGCAGCGCGCGCAGTTCGTCCTCGCGCACGCCCAGCGGGCGTTGCATCCATGCCGCCAGCGCGGCGTCATAGGCGGTGCGCCGGCGCAGCACGGCAAAGCACAGGGCTTCCAGCAAGGCGCGGTCGCGGCTGTCGTCCAGGCTGGGCAGCGCGGTGGCCAGTTCGGCCTTGAGCGAGCGGCCACGGCCGATCACCTGGGCCAGCACGCGGGCGGCGAGCACGCGGGTGGGTACGCCCGGGGCCAGGCCGGACAGTGCGGGGGACGGTGTGTTCTGGCGGGGCTGGGCCATCTCAGCTGCCCACGGCCAGGTCGCGGCGGGCATTGAGGTAGTCGGCGGCGGTGATCGCCTTGCCCCCCTCCCGCTGCAGTACGCGCAGGCGCAGGGCGCCCTGGCCACAGGCGATGTCGATGCCGTCACGGCCGGCCGCCAGCAGGGTGCCCGGGGCCTTGCCCTGGTTGTCGGCCAGCGCCACCGCGCCGTGGATGCGCACGCGCTCGCCGGCCAGCTGGGCTTCGGCGATCGGCCACGGGTTGAAGGCGCGCACGGTGCGCTCCAGCACCTGCGCATCCTGCGACCAGTCCAGCCGCGCTTCGGCCTTGTCCAGCTTGTGCGCGTAGGTCACGCCCTGCTCCGGCTGCGGCTGGGCGATCGGCTTGAGGCCGGCGCGCAGCAGGCCCAGGCCATCGGACAGCACCTGCGCGCCCAGTTCGGCCAGGCGGTCGTGCAGCGAACCGCCCAGTTCACCGGCCTGGATCGGGGTGTGCTGGCGCAGCAGCACCGGACCGGTGTCCAGCCCGGCTTCCATCTGCATCAGGCACACGCCGGTTTCGGCATCGCCGGCCTGGATGGCGCGCTGGATCGGCGCGGCACCGCGCCAGCGCGGCAGCAGCGAGGCATGCACGTTCCAGCAGCCGTGGGTCGGAATGGCCAGCACCGCCTTGGGCAGGATCAACCCGTAGGCCACCACCACCAGCAGGTCCGGCTGCAGGTCGCGCAGCTGCTGCTGGGCCTCGGCGGTCTTGAGCGACTCGGGCTGGAACACGGGAATGCCACGGGCGATCGCCTCCAGCTTCACCGGCGAGGGCATCAGCCCACGGCCACGGCCGGCCGGGCGGTCCGGCTGGGTGTACACGCCCACCACCTCCTGGTGGCGCGCGGCGGCACGCAGCGAGGCGACGGCGAACTCAGGCGTTCCGGCAAAGACAATCTTCATGGCGTTCCCACTTGCAGAAAGAAAAACGGCGCCGGGGCACGGCGCCGAACAACCGGTCGGGCGGCGTGGCCAGGTCAGGCAACGTGCTTGCGCGACTTGGCCAGCTTCTTGCGGACCATCTCGCGCTTGAGCGGAGACAGGTAATCAATGAACAGCTTGCCGTCCAGGTGGTCCATCTCGTGCTGCACGCACACGGCCAGCAGGCCGTCGGTGCTCAGCTCCTGGGCCACGCCCTGGCGGTCCAGGAAGCGCACGGTGATGGTGTCGGCGCGGGTCACGTCGGCAAAGATGCCGGGCACCGACAGGCAGCCTTCCTGGTAGACCTGGCCGCCTTCGCTGGCCACGATCTCCGGGTTGATGAACACCCGGGGGGTGTCCTTCTCTTCGCTGACGTCGATGACCATGAAGCGCTTGTGGACGTCCACCTGGGACGCGGCCAGGCCGATGCCGGGGGCCTCGTACATGGTCTGGAACATGTTGTCGATCAGTTCCTGGAAGGCCGGGGTGGTCACTTCGGCGGCGTCGATCAGCGCAGCCTTGGTGCGCAGGCGCGGGTCCGGGAACTCGAGAATGGGCAGGATAGCCATGGCAAATACCGTTTGGGGGCGCCCTTAAAGCGGCGTACGTCGCAATTCTATCGCCAACGCTTGCCTTGCGCCCCGGTTTCTGGACTATAGTGCTCGAACCTGTTGGGGAATCAGGCACCACACCTATGTTTGAAAGAACTCGTACGGTCGTCGCCGTCGCGATGCTGACCGTCGCTACCTATGCTACCGCCGTTGAAGTGAATGGCGGGCACCCGGAAACCTACGTCGTCCAGAAGGGCGATACCTTGTGGGACATTTCCGCGCGCTTCCTTAAAAAGCCGTGGTTGTGGCCGGAAATCTGGCAAGCCAACCCGCAGGTCAAGAACCCGCACCTCATCTATCCAGGTGACGTGCTGAGCCTGGCCTACCTGGACCGCGTCGTGGCCCAGCCCGGCCCGCGCCAGGAAGCGCCGATCAATGCGATCCCGCTCAGCCAGGTCGAACCCTTCCTGAAGCAGCTCAGCGTGGTGGACGAGATCGACTCGTTGCCCTACGTGGTTGCCCTGGAAGACAACCGCCTGCGCGCCACCACCGGCCAGACCGCCTATGTGCGGGGGCTGGAAGGGGCACAGGTGGGCCAGCGCTGGGCCGTGGTCCGACCGACCGTGCGCTATTCGCTGCCCAAGCCGACCGAGGACCTGACCGCCAACGGGGACGTCACCCCGGGCAGCGGCAACCTGTGGAAGAACTTCGTGGCCGCGCCGAGCAAGCGCAACGAGATGCTGGGCTACGAGCTGGCCCAGCTGAACGTGGGCACGGTGGTGAAGCTGCCGGACGGCAAGTCGGAAGTGACCTCCATCACGCTGCAGGGCCGGACCGACGGGCGTGAAGTGCGCGCCGGCGACCGCCTGGTGCCGGTGGAAGCTACCCCGTACGACCTGCAGTTCTTCCCGCACGCCATCGCTGCCCAGACCGAAGGCCTGGACATCCGCGTGCTGGCGGTCACCGACATGTACCTGGCCGGCGGTCCGCGCGATGTCATCGCGATCTCGGCCGGCAGCGCCGACGGCATCGACAACGGGACCGTGGTCTCGCTGTGGCGCCAGGGGCGGCATGTGGCGCATCGCATGAAGTACCCGGGCTCTTCACGCATGGACGACTCGCTCACCTCCGGTGCCGGGCGCGTCTCCCTGCCCGATGAGTACGCTGCCCACGCGATGGTGTTCCGCACCTTCGACAAGGTCAGCTATGCGCTGGTGATGCAGGGCGTGAAGCCGGTCCTGGTCGGCTATTCGGCCAAGCACCCCGACGCGCAATAACCGCGGGAAAACCTGACGCAACAACACGACGGCGCCCCAGGGCGCCGTCGTCGTGTGCGGGCTAGCCTGAGCGGATGCCCGAAGACCTGCCCTGCTCCACCGAGGCGCTGCTGCGCCTGGTCCTTGCCGGTGGCGCCCCGGCACCCCGCCGCGCCCTGCTGGCCCGCTTCGCCGACCCGGCCCAGGCCCTGCGCGCCGGCCCTGCGGCATGGCGTGCCGCCGGCTGCAGCCCGGAACAGCGGGCCCTGCTGGCGCTGCCCGACCGCGATGCGCTCGCCCGTGGCCTGCACTGGCTGTCGCTGCCCGGCCGGCACCTGCTGTCGATCGAAACCGAGGACTACCCCACGCTGCTGCGCCCGCTGGATCCGGCGCCGCTGGCCCTGTTCGTGCACGGCGACCCGGCCGCGCTCTGGCACCCCGGGGTGGCCGTGGTCGGCAGCCGCACCCCGTCGCCCACTGGTGCCGAGCTGGCCGCCGAGTTCGCCGGCGCACTGGCCCGCAGCGGCCTGGGCGTGGTCAGCGGGCTGGCCGCCGGGGTCGATGCGCGGGCCCACCAGGCCGCGCTGGAGGTTCCCGGCGGGCGCACCGTGGCGGTGGTGGCCACCGGGCTGGACCTGACCTACCCGCCCCGGCACGAGGCACTGCAGGCGCGCATCGCCGAGCGCGGCGCGGTGGTCAGCGAGTATCCGCCGGGCACGGCGGCGCGCCCGGGCCAGTTCCCGGCCCGCAACCGGATCGTGGCCGGGCTGACCCTGGGCACGCTGGTGATCGAGGCGGCCGCCCGCTCCGGGGCCCTGATCACCGCGCGCCTGGCCGCGGAGATCGGGCGTGAGGTGTTCGCCCTGCCCGGCTCGGTGCGCAACCCGCGCGCCCGCGGTTGCCACCGGCTGATCCGCGATGGCGCCCAGCTGGTGGAGACCCCGGCCGAGGTTGTCGCCGGGCTGACCGGGGCGGCGGCCAACCTGGGCCAGGCCTTGCGTTGGCGCCTGGACGCCCCCACTGAACAGGCACGGTCAGCGCCTGGCAGCGCTTCCCCCTTCCCCCTCCCCGACTACCAGCGCTTGTGGAACGTGTTGGATGAAAACCCAACGGGTATGGATTCATTGATCCAGCGCAGCGGATTGACGGCGGACCAGCTGTCGGCCATGCTGCTGATCATGGAACTGGATGGGAAGGTGGTCGCCAACCATGGCCGCTACTGTCGAAAACCCTAGTTTCTTCACCTCCACAGCGTCGTTGACGCAGGCCGAGGGGCAATGAAAGAGAGCATTCTGGATGTCCTGCTGTACCTGTTCGAACACTATTTCAGCGAAGACGCGGACCTCATCCGCGACCGCGACTCCCTCCAGAACGGCCTGATACAGGCCGGCTTCAGCCCCACGGAAATCAATAAAGCCTTCGATTGGCTGGACGCCCTGGCCGAGCAGCGCCCGGCCGTGACCCTGGCCCGCGTCGATGGCCCCGTGCGCATATTCCATGGCCCGGAGCTGGACAAGCTCGATGTGGAAGGCCGCGGCTTCCTGATGTTCCTGGAGCAGCACGGCATCCTGGACGCCAACCAGCGCGAGCTGGTGCTGGACCGTGCCATGGCCCTGGACCAGGACGAGCTGGACCTGGATGACCTCAAGTGGGTAGTGCTGATGGTGCTGTTCAACCAGCCCGGCGCCGAGGCGGCCTATGCCTGGATGGAAACCCAGATGTTCGTGGACGAGCCGGAACCCCTTCACTGACCGTACACTGGATGCTTCGCGCATTCAGGGGAATGGAAAGTGAGCCAGTGGTTCTATGCAGAAGGGAATCGTCAGCAGCGGGGTCCGCTGACATCTGAAGAGTTGATCGCGCTGTACCAGTCCAGCCGCATCGCGCTGGATACCCTGGTATGGCGCGACGGGCTGGCCCAATGGCAGCCCCTGCGCAGCGTCGCCGACGAGATCGGCCTGGTGATCGCACCGCCGCCGGCGGTGGAACCGGGCATCCCGCTGGACGGCCCGCAGCTGGAGCCGGTGGCACCCAGCCCGCCGCGGATTCCCGGGTTCGACACCCCGGCGCCCCGCCCCGCCGCGCCCGGATACGCCACGCCCGGACATGCATCGGCGCCGAGCTACCCGCGCGCCGCGCCGCCGCCGAAGAAGACCTCCGGTTGCCTGATCATCGGGCTGGTCGTCGGCCTTGTGTTCCTGGTGGTGATCGCCATCCTTGCCGCGATCGCGATTCCTGCCTACAACGATTACCAGCACCGTGCCCGGGTGGCCAATGCGGTGGGCATCGTGTCGCAGCTGAAGAACCAGGTGACCGTGTTCGCCATGGACACCGAGCGCTGCCCGGTCAACGGCGACGATGGCTTCCAGAGCCCGACCTCGTACGCGGGCGACTACGTGGGTGCGGTGCGTATCGGTCGCATCGGCGACGACAAGTGCGGCATCGAAATGGAGTTCGCCGTGCCGGGCAAGCGCGCACTCGATGGCAAAATGCTGTGGTTCGAATACGACATGCAGAGCCAGGCGTGGACCTGCAGCAGCGATCTGGACACCAAATATCTCCCCGCGCAGTGCCGCGGTTGAGCAGCACTTCAATTATGGATGAGAGGGGAAGCACGCAATGACTGAGTGGTACTACGCAGACGGCCAGGACCGCCAGGGTCCGTTGCTGGTCGAAGACCTGCGCCAGCGCTTCCAGCGCGGTGAAATCAGCCTCACCACCCTGGTGTGGCGCGAAGGCTACCCGCAGTGGAAGCCGGTGTCCGAAGCGGTCGAGGAGCTGCAGCTGCAGAACCTGACCAGCGCTGCCAGCAACCTGGGCAGCGGCATCGACCTGCGCGGGGATTACACCGCCATCGACAACGGCACCGCGCCGCTGCCCGGCACCGGCGGCGGCACCTATTCGCCGTATACCGCGCCTGCGGCCACCGGCGGCTACGGCGCGGCCGTGGTGGGCGGTGGCGAGGTGGTCTACGCCGGGTTCTGGAAGCGCTACGCGGCGTACTTCCTGGACTCGTTCGTGGTCGGCATCATCAACCTCCCGGTCAGCGTGGTGTTCAACCTGATCGGCGCATCCAGCGGCAACGAAAGCCTGGCCCTGGCGATGAGCATGGTGGCCATGCTGGGCGGTTTCGTCATCGGCATCGGTTACTACGCCGGCTTCCACGCCTCGCGTGGCGGCGCCACCCTGGGCAAGATGGCCGTGGGCATCAAGGTGGTGCGCAGCGATGGCGAGCGGATCACCTTCATGCGCGGCGTGGGCCGCTACTTCGGCTTCATCCTGAGCAGCCTGACCCTGATGATCGGCTTCATCATGGCCGCCTTCACCCAACGCAAGCAGGCGCTGCACGACATGCTGTGCGACACGCTGGTGGTGGACAAGTGGGCCTTCACCGAGAACGCCGAGTTCCAGGAGCGCGGGCTGGGCACGGTCACCATCGTGATCCTGGTCATCAGCGGCATCATGGCGGTGGCCATGATCGGCCTGCTGATCCTCGGTTTCGGGGCCCTTGCCGCGTCCATGTCCTGAGCGTCCCTCACACCCGGACGCTTGACACGGGCGGCTCCGGCGTGATTCCTCTAGCAGGCGCAAAACCTGAACGCCCGGCGCATACCCGGGCGTTCAGCATATGGAATTCGACGGCTGCCCTTCACTAATGCGGCCATTTGCTCCACCCTAGCGCCCTCTCCCGGGCTGCTGCCCACAGAAATCAACGACATGCCCAAGCACCTGCTCATCGTCGAATCGCCCGCCAAGGCCAAGACGATCAACAAATACCTCGGCAAGGACTTCACCGTCCTGGCCTCGTATGGGCATGTGCGCGACCTGGTCCCCAAGGAAGGTGCGGTCGACCCCGACAACAACTTCGCGATGCGCTACGACCTGATCGAGAAGAACGAGAAGCACGTCGATGCGATCGCCAAGGCCGCCAAGGGCGCCGACGACATCTTCCTGGCGACCGATCCGGATCGCGAGGGTGAGGCCATCAGCTGGCACATCGCCGAAATCCTGAAGGAACGCGGGCTGGTCAAGGACAAGCCGATGCAGCGGGTGGTCTTCACCGAGATCACCCCGCGCGCGATCAAGGAGGCCATGAGCCAGCCGCGCGCCATCGCCAGCGACCTGGTCGATGCCCAGCAGGCGCGCCGCGCGCTGGATTACCTGGTCGGCTTCAACCTGTCCCCGGTGCTGTGGCGCAAGGTCCAGCGCGGCCTGTCCGCCGGCCGCGTGCAGAGCCCGGCGCTGCGCATGATCGTCGAGCGCGAGGAAGAGATCGAAGCCTTCATCGCCCGCGAGTACTGGAGCATCGATGCCGCCTGCGCGCACCCTTCGCAGCCGTTCAATGCCCGCCTGATCAAGCTGGACGGCCAGAAGTTCGAGCAGTTCACCGTGACCGACGGCGACACCGCCGAGGCCGCGCGCCTGCGCATCCAGCAGGCCGCGCAGGGCAACCTGCACGTCACCGACGTGGCCAGCAAGGAGCGCAAGCGCCGCCCGGCTGCCCCGTTCACCACCTCCACGCTGCAGCAGGAGGCCTCGCGCAAGCTGGGCTTCACCACCCGCAAGACCATGCAGGTGGCGCAGAAGCTGTACGAAGGCGTGGCGATCGGCGACGAAGGCACCGTGGGCCTGATCTCGTACATGCGTACCGACTCGGTCAACCTGTCCCAGGACGCGCTGGCCGAAATCCGCGACGTGATCGCCCGTGATTACGGCATTGCCGCCCTGCCGGACAAGCCCAACACCTACCAGACCAAGTCCAAGAACGCCCAGGAAGCGCACGAAGCAGTGCGCCCCACTGCCGCGCTGCGCACCCCGGCATCGGTGGCGCGCTACCTCACCGACGACGAGCGCAAGCTGTACGAGCTGATCTGGAAGCGTGCGGTGGCCAGCCAGATGATTCCGGCCACGCTCAACACCGTCAGCGTGGACCTGTCGGCCGGCAGCGAACATGTGTTCCGCGCCAGCGGCACCACCGTGGTGGTGCCCGGCTTCCTGGCCGTGTACGAGGAAGGCAAGGACAACAAGAGCGCCGAGGATGACGACGAAGGCCGCAAGCTGCCGGCGATGAAGCCCGGCGACCGCGTGCCGCTGGAACGCATCCTGGCCGAACAGCACTTCACCCAGCCGCCGCCCCGCTTCACCGAAGCGGCGCTGGTCAAGGCGCTGGAAGAATATGGCATCGGCCGTCCGTCGACCTATTCGTCGATCATCCAGACCCTGCTGTTCCGCAAGTACGTGGAAATGGAAGGCCGCAGCTTCCGCCCCTCCGACGTGGGCCGTGCGGTCTCCAAGTTCCTGTCCAGCCACTTCACCCAGTACGTGGACTACGACTTCACCGCCAAGCTCGAAGACGAGCTCGATGCGGTGTCGCGTGGCGAGGAAGACTGGATTCCGTTGATGGCCCGCTTCTGGGAACCCTTCAACCAGCTGGTGGAAGAGAAGAAGGAATCGGTCGATCGCGCCGAGGCCAGTGGCGCGCGCGAGCTCGGCACCGACCCCAAGACCGGCAAGCCGGTCAGCGTGCGGCTGGGCCGTTTCGGGCCCTACGCGGCCATCGGCAGCACCGCCGAGGACGCCGAGGACAAGCCCAAGTTCGCCTCGCTGCGCCCGGGCCAGTCGATGCACACCATCAACCTGGAAGACGCGCTGGAGCTGTTCCTGATGCCGCGCGCGCTGGGTGAGGACAAGGGCGAGGACGTCAGCGTGGGCATCGGCCGCTTCGGCCCGTTCGCCAAGCGCGGCAGCACCTACGCCTCGCTGAAGAAGGAAGACGACCCCTACACCATCGATCTGGCCCGTGCGGTGTTCCTGATCGAAGAGAAGGAAGAGATCGCCCGCAACCGGATCATCAAGGAATTCGACGGCAGCGAGATCCAGGTACTGAACGGCCGTTTCGGCCCGTACCTGAGCGACGGCAAGATGAACGGCAAGATCCCGAAGGATCGCGAGCCGGCCTCGTTGACCCTGGCCGAAGTGCAGCAGCTGATGGAAGAAACCGGCAAGCCGGTGCGCAAGGGCTTCGGCAAGAAGGCCGCCAAGAAGGTCGTGGCCAAGAAGGCGCCGGCAAAGAAAGCCGCAGTGAAGAAGGAGCCGGCGGCGAAAAAGGCGGCCGTCAAGAAGGCAGCTGCGAAGAAAGCGCCTGCCAAGAAGGCGGCCACCAAAAAAGCCGCGACGAAGAAGACCGCGGCAAAGAAAGCTGTCAAGAAGGCCTGAGGCCGGTAGCGCCCGACCGTGGGT